>JAPFFX010000243.1 GCA_026645375.1 Citricoccus sp. WCRC_4
ACAAGGACCGCAATCCCCGATGGAATCCCGCCACCCTCGAGGACGTGCGCGACGAGGACGTCGCCGCGGTCTTCGCCGCGGACGGCGCCGACCAGCAGACCTGCACCCAGGCCGTCAAGGAGGCCCTGTCATGACCGAGAAGCCCGAGACCACCGGCACCCACGGCTCTTCCGATGCCCTGCCGGACATCGCGTTCATCGGACTGGGCCACATGGGCGGCCCGATGGCCGCGAACCTGGTCAAGGCCGGGTACCGGGTCATCGGCTTCGACCTGGTGCCCGAGGCCCTCGAGACGGCCCGCGCAGCCGGCATCGGGATCGCCGGTTCCGGTCCCGACGCCGTGCGCGACGCCGACCTCGTGATCAGCATGCTGCCCGCGGGGCGTCACGTCCTCGGCGCCTACCAGGGCAGCGACGGATCCGACGGCAGCGAACCCGTCGAGGGCCTGCTGGCCGCGGCGCGGCCCGGGACCCTGTTCATCGACTGCTCCACCATCGCGGTGGAGGACGCCCGCACCATGCACGAGATCACGACGGCGGCCGGGCACCGGTCCCTGGACGTGCCCGTCTCGGGCGGCACCGTGGGCGCCGAGGCCGGGACCCTGGCCATGATGGTCGGCGGGTCCGCGGAGGACTATGCCGAGGCCCTGCCCGTCCTGGAGGTCGTCGGGCGCCGCGTGGTGCACTGCGGCGAGGCCGGTGCCGGACAGGCGGCCAAGGTCTGCAACAACATGATCCTGGGCGTCTCGATGATCGCGGTGTCCGAGGCGTTCGTGCTGGGGGAGAAGCTCGGGCTGAGCCATGAGGCCCTGTTCGACGTGGCCTCCAACGCCACGGGCCAGTGCTGGGCGCTGACCACCAACTGCCCGGTGCCCGGCCCCGTGCCGACCTCCCCGGCGAACCGGGACTTCACGCCGGGGTTCACCGGGGCGCTCATGGCCAAGGACCTCGGCCTGGCCCGCCACGCCATCGAGTCCACCGGCACCCAGAGCCGCATGGGCCTGCTCGCCGAGGAGATCTACGCGGCGTTCGGGGCGGGCGAGGGGGCCACCAAGGACTTCTCCGCGATCATCCAGCAGATCCGCCAGCACTCCGGAGCGGCGCCCGGAGCCTCCGGGGCCTGAACACCGCCGGGCCCGAACCCATCCGGGCCCGAACCCATCCACGTCCCAACCCAGGAGAACCGTCATGACCGAGCAGACCGCGACGACCGAGAGGGCACCCATGACCACCGACTACGAGACCATCCTGACGCACGTCGAGGGCCGGGTCGCCACGATCACCCTGAACCGGCCGAAGGCCCTCAACGCGATCAGCAACCAGCTGACCCAGGAGGTGCTCGACGCCGCCATCCGCTATGACCGCGACGAGGACATCGGCGCGATCGTCATCACCGGGTCCGAGAAGGCCTTCGCCGCGGGGGCCGACATCAAGGAGATGGCCACCCTGAGCTTCTCCGAGGCCTACACCTCGGACATCTTCGGCGGCTGGGAGCAGTTCACCGCGATGCGCACGCCGGTCATCGCCGCCGTGGCCGGCCACGCCCTGGGCGGGGGCTGCGAACTGGCCATGATGGCCGACATCATCCTGGCCGCGGACAACGCGAAGTTCGGCCAGCCGGAGATCAAGCTCGGCATCATCCCCGGGATGGGTGGCTCCCAGCGCCTGACCCGGGCGATCGGCAAGTCCAAGGCCATGGAGATGGTCCTCACCGGCCGGACCATGGGAGCCGAGGAGGCCGAGCGCACCGGCCTCGTGGCCCGCGTGGTCCCGGTGGCCGACCTGCAGCGCGAGGCCGCGGAACTGGCGGCCACGATCGCCGGGATGTCCAAGCCGATCGCCATGCTCGCCAAGGAGGCCGTCAACGCCGCCTACGAGTCCAGCCTGGCCGAGGGCGTGCTCCTGGAACGCCGCCTGAACCACGCCTGCTTCGCCACCGAGGACCAGTCCGAGGGCATGGCCGCCTTCGTCGAGAAGCGACCGGCCACGTTCACTCATCGCTGACCCTCGCCATTTCCGGACACACCAGACCACCTGAGAGAAGGACCCCATGACTGAGATCACCCTGGATTCGAGGGCCAGTGGCATCCTGGCCGGCGTCGAGCAGCTGCTGTGGATCGACGGCCGCGCCGTCGAGGCGGCGACCGGCGAGTGGCGGGACGTGCGCAACCCCGCCCGCCGCGGTGAGGTCATCGCCCGGGTGCCGGCCGCCGGCGCCGAGGACGTGGACCGCGCCGTGACGGCCGCGCGCCGCGCCTTCGGGGAGTGGCGCAGCGTGCACTTCACCGAGCGGGCCAAGGCCCTGCTGGCCATCGCCGACGACATCGAGGCCGAGGCCGAGAAGTTCGCGCAGCTGACCGCCCTGGACACGGGCAACGCCCTGCGGACCCAGGCCCGGCCGGAGGTCGCCACGCTGGTGTCCCTGTTCCGCTACTTCGCCGGGGTGGCGGGGGAGTCCAAGGGCGTGACCCTGCCCGCCGGGGACCAGCAACTGCAGTACACGCGCCGGGAACCGCTGGGCGTGGTCGCGTGCATCCTGCCGTGGAACTCGCCGTTGATGATCGCCGCGTTCAAGGTGCCGGCGGCCCTGGCAGCGGGCAACACGGTGGTCCTCAAGGCGGCCGATGACGCTCCCCTGACGATCCAGTACCTGGCCCAGGTCTGCCAGCGGCACGTGCCGGCCGGCGTCGTGAATTCCCTGACCGGGCGTGGCTCGGTGATCGGCAACGCGCTGTCCACCCACCCGGGCGTGGACAAGGTCTCCTTCACCGGCTCCACCGAGGTGGGCCGCGGCGTGGCCGCGCAGGCCTCCGAACGGCTGGCGCACCTGTCCCTGGAACTGGGCGGGAAGAACCCCTCCATCGTGTTCCCGGACGCGATCGAGGACGAGGGCATCCTGGACGGGCTCATGCTGTCCTCCCGCTTCGCCCGGCAGGGCCAGTCCTGCACGGCGGGCTCTCGGTTGTTCCTGCACGAGGACATCTACGACGAGATGCTGGACAAGCTCGCCGCCCGCCTGGGGGCGATGGTCGTGGGCGACCCGCTCGACGAGGCCTCGGACATGGGTGCGGTGATCAACCAGTCCCAGTACGACCAGATCAGCGGCTACCTCGAGGAGGGACGCAACCACCCTGACCTGACGACGGTCCTGGGCGGAAACGTGCCCGCGGAGGGTCCGCTGACCGAGGGGTTCTACCACGTGCCGACCATCTTCGGCGGGGCCCGCAACGACTTCCGGCTGGCCCAGGAGGAGATCTTCGGACCGGTGCTGGTGGCCATCAAGTGGAAGGACGTGGACGAGGTGGTGAAGATGGCCAACGAGTCCCACTACGGCCTGGCGGCGTATGTCTGGACCCATGACCTGGACAACGCGCTGAACACCGCCCACCGGATCGAGTCCGGCTGGGTCCAGGTCAACCAGGGCGGCGGGCAGGTCGTGGGCCAGTCCTACGGCGGCTACAAGCAGTCCGGGATGGGCCGCGAGGTGTCCCTGGAGGGCATGCTCGAGGGCTTCACCCAGATCAAGCAGGTCAACGTCAGGCTGCGGGGCTGACCATGACCGGACAGCAGACCGGACAGCAGACCGGAGAGCGCACCAGCCTGCCGCTGGAGGGCATCACCGTGATGGACCTCTCCCGGGCCCTGGCCGGACCGTACTGCACGGCCCTGCTCGGCGACCTCGGGGCGAGGATCATCAAGGTGGAGTCGGTCAAGGGCGGGGACTCCACCCGCACCTGGCCGCCCTTCGAGGGCGAGCACTCCCTGTACTTCGACTCCACCAACCGGAACAAGGAGT
>JAPFFX010000128.1 GCA_026645375.1 Citricoccus sp. WCRC_4
AGTTCCTTGTCGAGGAGGGCCTGGCCGGCGTCGTGCCGGGGCAGGCGGACGGCGAGGTGCTCCCCCAGCCGGACCATCGTGTTGTCCCAGCCGCGCACGACACCGCCACCCGGGGTTGGATCCACGTCCTCGCCGATCGGCAGCGCCGCGAGGTCCGGGTGCTGGGATGCCAGCAGGGCGCGGACGAGTCCGGTCGTGACGTCCGGCTCGCCGGACCGGTGCTCCCGCGGCATGTCCAGACCTTCCCGTGAGGGACGTGAAAAGAATGGAGGTCAATAGATGACGTGGACGGGCCCGTTCCCGGGCATCCGCGTCATCTATTGACCTCCAGATCGTGGCGTGGGTGTTCCGGGCGGGATTACTCCGTGACGCCCAGCTGCTCCATGACGATCTCCCGCACGCGGCCGGCGTCGGCCTGGCCGCGCGTGGCCTTCATGACCGGGCCGATCAGCGCGCCGATGGCCTGCAGCTTGCCGCCCCTGATCTTCTCCACCACGCCCGGGTTCTGCGCGATGGCGTCCTGCACCGCGGTGGTGAGTGCGCCGTCGTCGGAGACGACCGCGAGCGACCGGGCCTCGACGATGGCCCGCGGGGAGCCCTCACCGGCGGCCACGAACCCGAGGACCTGCTTGGCGATCTTGTCGTTGATCGTCTTCTCGGCGATCAGCGCCTCGACCTCCACGACGTCGGCCGGGGAGACCCCGAGCTCGGGGATGTCCTTGCCCTCCACGTTGGCCAGGCGGGCGATCTCGCCCATCCACCACTTGCGCGCCGCGGCGGCGGTGGCCCCGGCCGCGATGGTGTCCGCGATCTCGTCCAGCACGCCGGCGTTGACGACGTCCCGGAACTCCTCGTCGGAGAAGCCCCAGTCGGCCTTCAGGCGCTTGCGGCGCTCTGCGGGTGGCTCGGGCAGCTGGGCGCGCAGCTCCTCGATCCACTCGGGGGTGGTCACGATCGGCACCAGGTCCGGCTCCGGGAAGTACCGGTAGTCGTCCGCGTCCGACTTCGGCCGGCCCGAGGTGGTGGTGCGGGTGTCCTCGTGCCAGTGCCGGGTCTCCTGCACGATCGAGCCGCCGGCCTTGAGGATGGCGGCCTGGCGCTGGATCTCGTAGGTGACGGCGTGGGCGACGGCGCGCGTGGAGTTCACGTTCTTCGTCTCGGTGCGCGTGCCGAAGGCCGCGGTGCCCTTGGGCATCAGCGAGACGTTGGCGTCGCAGCGCACGTTGCCGCGTTCCATCCGCGCGTCCGAGATGCCCAGGTTCTTCACGATGTCCCGGACGGCCGTGACGTAGGCGCGGGCCAGTTCCGGTGCCCGCTCCCCCACTCCGGCGATCGGCTTGGTGACGATCTCGATCAGCGGCACGCCGGCGCGGTTGTAGTCCACCAGCGAGTGCGCCGCGTCCTGGATGCGGCCGGAGGCGCCACCGACGTGCGTGAGCTTGCCGGCGTCCTCCTCCATGTGAGCGCGCTCGATCTCCACGCGGAAGACCGTCCCGTCCTCCAGCTCGACGTCCAGCCAGCCGTCATGGGCGATGGGGTCGTCGTACTGGGAGGTCTGGAAGTTCTTCGGGGTGTCCGGGTAGAAGTAGTTCTTCCGGGCGAAGCCGCACGTCTCGGCGATCTGGCAGTTCAGGGCCAGTCCCAGCTTGATGGCGTACTCCACGGCCTTGCCGTTGACCACCGGAAGGACGCCGGGCAGTCCCAGGTCGACCTCGGTGACGTTGGTGTTGGGCACGTCCCCGAAGGCGTTGGCGGCCGAGGAGAACATCTTGGTCCTGGTGTTCAGCTCCACGTGGACCTCGAAGCCCAGGACCGGGTCGAACCCGGCCATCGCCTCGTCGAACGTGAGCACCTCGTCGGTGACGGCGGTCATCGGTTCTCTCCTCCTGCGGTGCGGTCAGCGGTCCCGACGCCGACCGGCTGGGTGCTGCGGGTGTCGTCCAGTTCCGGGGCCTGGGCCCAGAGCTGTGCGCCCCAGGCCTGTTCCAGCCGGCTCTCCAGGGCCGCGGCGGCCCGGTACATCACGGCGTCGCCGCGGGCCGGGGCGAGGAACTGCACGCCGACGGGCAGGCCCTCGGCCAGTCCGCCGGGCACGGAGATGCCGGGGATGCCCGCCAGGTTCGCCGGGATGGTGGCGACGTCGTTGAGGTACATCGCCAACGGGTCGTCGATCTTCTCGCCCAGGCCGAACGCGGTGGTCGGGGAGGTCGGGGAGATGAGCACGTCGACCTTCGAGAAGGCCTCGTCGAAGTCCCGCTGCACGAGCGTGCGGATCTTCTGCGCGGAGCCGTAGTAGGCGTCGTAGTACCCGGCCGAGAGGGCGTAGGTGCCCAGGATGATGCGGCGCTTGACCTCCTCGCCGAAGCCGGCCGCGCGGGTGGCGCCCATGACCTGCTCGATCGTGCCGCCCTCCTCGGGGACGACCCGGTTGCCGTACCGGACACCGTCGAACTTGGCCAGGTTGGAGGAGGCCTCCGAGGGCATGATCAGGTAGTAGGCGCCCAGGGCGTACTTCAGGTGTGGGCAGGAGACCTCGATGACCTCGGCGCCGGCGTCCTGCAGGACGGTCACGGCCTCGCGGAAGCGCTCGAGGACACCCTCCTGGTAGCCCTCGCCCTTGAGCTCGGAGACGATGCCGATCCGCAGGCCCGTCACGTCGTGCTGCCGGGCTGCGGTCAGCAGTCCCTCCAGGGGCTCGGTCAGCGAGGTGGAGTCCTTCGCATCGTGGCCGCCGAGCAGTTCCTGCAGGGCGGCGGCGTCCTGGACCGTCCGGGCCACGGGGCCGATCTGGTCCAGGGAGGAGGCCATGGCGATCACGCCGTAGCGGGAGACCCCGCCGTAGGTGGGCTTGGCGCCCACCGTGCCGGTGACGGCGCCCGGCTGGCGGATCGAGCCCCCGGTGTCCGAGCCGAGCGCCAGCGGGGCCATGAACGAGGCCACGGCCGCGGCCGACCCGCCGCCGGAACCACCGGGGATCCGGTCCAGGTCCCAGGGGTTGCGGGTGTTGCCGAACGCGGAGTGCTCGGTCGAACCGCCCATGGCGAACTCGTCCAGGTTGGTCTTGCCGAGGATGGGCAGCCGGGCCTGGCGCAGCTTCGTCACCACGGTGGCGTCATAGGGGCTCATCCAGCCCTCGAGCATCCTCGAACCGGCGGTCGTCGGCTGGCCGATGGTGACGATGTTGTCCTTCACGGCCACCGGGACGCCGGCCAGCGGGTGCAGGGCCTCGGCCTCGGCGCCCCCGGCGGCGCGGATCGCGTCCACCTCGGCCGCCACGGCGAGCGCCTCGTCTGCGTTGACGTGCAGGAAGGCGTGGACGCCGCGCTCCCCGCCGTCCACGGCGGCGATCCGGTCCAGGTGGGCCTGGGTCAGCTCCACGGAGGTGATCTCCCCCACCCGCAGCCGCTCGGCCATCTGGAGGGCGGTCAGGCGGATCAGATCATTCGTCTCGGTCGTCTCGGTCGTCTCGCTCATGCGTGTCACTCCCCGTCCAGGATCGCGGGCACCCGGAACTGGCCGTCCTCGGCCTCCGGGGCCATGGCCAGGGCCTGCTCCTGGGAGAGCATCTCCCCCGGCTCGTCCTCCCGGAACACGTTGGTCAGGGGGATCGGGTGGGACGTCGGCGGCACGTCGTCCCCGGCGACCTCGCTGACGGCGGCGACGGCATCCATGATGACGGCGAGTTCACCGGACATCTTGTCCAGTTCCTGCTCGTCCATCCGGATGTGGGCCAGTCGCGCCAGGTGGGCGACGTCCTCACGGGTGATGGCGGACATGGGTCTCCTGTGGTCTTCCGCGGATGGTGTGGTTCGGTTGACCAGTCTAGTCCCGGAGCAGTGCGGGCCGGGCCCGGTTCACACCGGCCGGCGGAACACCCAGTAGAGCTGGTCGGTGCCGTCCGTGGGCTCCTGGCCGATGTCTGACAGGCGCCAGTCCCGTTCGGGGACCCGGACGAAACCCTCCGACTCGTACAGCCGGTGGGCCGAGGTCATGGTCTCCATGGTGGTGAGCACCACCGCCTCGATGCCCTCCAGCTGCTCGGCGCGGTCGATCGCGGCACGGACCAGGGCACGGGCCACGCCGCGGCGCTGGACGGCGGGGTCCACGGCCAGCATCCGGAACTCGAACTCCCCGTCCCGGGCCGTCTCGGACATCGGCATGCCCGGCAGCGTCAGGACCACCGAACCGGCCACGACGGTCCGTGCCTCCCTGCCGTCCCCGACCTCGACCTCGCCCACGAGCACGCGCGCCAGGCCGGTACGGCCGGCGACGTCCTGCAGGTTCTCGATGTAGGTGTCCTCGGGGTGGACGTGTCCGCCGTCCACGTAGGACGCCACGGTCAGGTGGGCGATCGCGTCGTGGTCCTGCTCGCGGGCGTAGCGCACGGTCACGCCGTCCACGCGGGACGTCAGCGGGGGCCAGTCGTCCTCGTGCAGTCCAAGATGCGCCTGGTCATCGGTCGGTCCGTGGTCGTCGTGGGGCACGCCGAAATCCTACGCGTGGGCCGTGTGCGTGGCGAGAACGGCGCAGTGTCGACGTCACGGGTCAGATCAAGGTAGCCGTCTTCCGGCATGTGTTCCGGCACGTGCGCGGTCGACGTCTGGATCTGCCAGTGGATCACCGGCGGCGCGGCTCGGGCATCGTCCCGTCTGCATCGTCCCTCATGCGTGGCCTGCGTGTCGGACGATGCCCGGAAGTCCACCGACAAGCCGGGCGGGAGACCGGAGGTAGCTTCATCCCGTGCGGGTGATGTCGTGCCCTGTTGGGGCGGAATAGGTTTGCAGGCAGAGCCGGGGCGATCCGGTCCAACCGTGTTCCTGGGCTCACCACATCGGAACCGGATGGAGACATGACCATGACCGACGAAGAGAACCCCGTCATCGACACCCTCGCCGAGATCACCACCGCATCCATCAACCACTGCAATCTCGCCCCTCGCGAGTTGATGCTGGCACGGATCGCAGTACTCGCGGCAGTCGACGCCCCGCCGGCCTCATACCTGCTCAATGCCGGTGAGGCACTCGACGTCGGCATCACCCTGGAGGACGTCCAGGGCATTCTCATCGCCGTGGCGCCGATCATCGGAACGCCCCGGATCGTGGCGGCAGCCGGCCACCTCGCCGAGGCGCTCGGCTTCGCCATCGGCCTCGAGGCCCAGGCCGAAGCCACAGACGAAGGCTGACCTCTCCCGGGGGGCCAGTCGGGCCGACCGCACCGATCGCCACCCACGGATGGCGATCGGGCGCGTCTAGCAGGCCAAATCGCGCCGAAGGTCCTGCAATGCCGCACGCACGTCTGCTGTCTCGTCCCGAAGGGAGACGATGGCCTCCGGCACGGCGCTGTCGTCCGGGATCGCGTCGATCGCGGCACGGAGATCGTCGACGCTGGCCTTGACCTCATCGACGCGGTCCTGGGCGAGATCTCGAGCATCCGTGACCAGGGCGTCGAAGGACGCGTTCACCTCGTCCCGCGCCAGACGGATCTGCTCGAGGCTGGCCTCGGACTTCAGGGTGGCCCGGAATTCGCTGACGGCGTCAGCGAACCGATCCGCGGACGCGCAGGCTTGCGAGACCTGGTCCGTGGGGGTTGAGCTCTGCGGAGTGGGCGTGCTTTCCTGTGCGGTCATGCTCTCCGGAGGTGTACTCTCCTGCGGGGTTCCACCGGTACACGCCGCCATGGCCAACAACAACGTGGCCGCGCCGATGGCCACAACGCCTGCGGCCGATGACTTCTTGCCTTTCATGGTGGCCTCCTCTGGGCCGAGCCGATCCTGGGACGCCATGGCGGGCCCAGGATTCTCGACACTGAAGTATCCCGTGCGGCGGGCACGTGCGCGTCACCCCCGGCGGATGAGATGTGGGCCGGGTACGGCGACACGCACAGCACCTCGTCAGTCGGGGCGTTGCAGCGATCGGTTGAGCTCACCACCGATGTGTGGACGGACAGTCTTCCGTCGAGCCGGGTGACGCGGCACTAGGGGTGGTACTCCTCCGGCTCGGCCAAAGCCTGCAGCAGGATCTCCGGCAGCGAGGGATCGTTCAGGGTGCGGAAGTGGCCTGCCGAATCCAGCTTGATGTTCCTGGCACCCGGCAGATGGCTGCCGACGGGGATGTGCGGGTCGAATGTGCTGAACACGGAGGTGATCCGGTGGTTGATGGACCGGTCTTCGGACAGCGCACACAGGCCGCGGTTGCGCGGCGAGAGTGCCCGGATGCTCGGGTCCAGGAACAGTCCGGCGTAGACGGATCCGGAGAACGGGCTGTTCACGGCGACCATGTGCCGGATCCGCCCGGCCGACGCGGACGAGAGCATTGCGTGCTTGCCGACCAGACCGCCCTTGCTGTGCGCCACGATCGTCACGTCTCGCAGGTCGGCCTCGCGAAGGTAACCGGCAACCAACGCGGCCATCCGGCCCAGCTCGCCGCGGTTGTAGCCCAAGGTGCGGACCACGTGGACAGGGTGCCCGGCCGCATGCAGTGTCCGGGCGATCCGGTGCATGAACTGCCAATTCTCGTAGACCCCGGGGATCAGCAGTACCGGCCGGTCGGCGCGCGGTGCCTGCTGGTAGGGTGCCGGATCGGTGCGGAACAGCAGGCCGTCCAGCTGCCTGAGGCCCGCATGGCAGTAGTCCAGCAGCCACCACCAACCGCGGGCCGGCAGGCGGGCAGCGGCCTGTGCCACGCGCTTCACGATCTGGCCGCCAGTTCAAGACAATGCCGGGCCACGGCAGCCGGGCTCCGGTACATCACGGCATGGGCCTCGCCGGGAACCTCCGCCACGACCGCCGCCCTGCCGGCAGC
>JAPFFX010000265.1 GCA_026645375.1 Citricoccus sp. WCRC_4
ACTGTGCGGCGGCGACCACGTCCCCGTACCTCGCCGGGTCCACCACGACCGCGACGGAGGGGTGGTTCTTGGCCGCGGCCCGGACCATGGAGGGCCCGCCGATGTCGATCTGCTCGACGACCTCGTCCTGGCCGGCACCGGATCGCACGGTGTCCACGAACGGGTAGAGGTTCACGACCACCAGGTCGAAGGGCTGCACGTGGAGCTGCTCGAGCTGGGCCACGTGGTCCTCGCGGCGGCGATCGGCGAGGATGCCGGCGTGCACCATGGGGTGCAGGGTCTTCACCCGGCCGTCCAGGCACTCCTGGAACCCGGTCACCTCGGACACCTCGGTCACCGGTACCCCCGCGGCGGCGATCCGCTTCGCGGTCGAGCCGGTGGAGACGATCTGGACCCCGGCGGACTGCAGACCGGTGGCCAGCTCCTCGAGCCCGGTCTTGTCGTAGACGGAGATGAGGGCCCGCTTGAGCGGGACCCGGTCGAGCTGGATGGTCACTGGTGTGCTCCTGGGTGCTTCGGTCCGGTACGGCGGATGTGCGTGGGGACGGCGGACGTGCGTGAGGGGTGCCGGCCGGGCCGGACGCCGCATCCAGTGTAGGTCGGGGCGGCGTGGGGCGGGCCGGGATGACGGGCCGGGACGAGGGGAACCGCCCGGGGCCGGTGCCGGACGGTTCCGGGCCCGGGGACGGTCAGGACCTCACTGCCCGTGGGACTGGGCCAGGTGCTCCACCAGCTTCTCGGCGCGTTCCTCGGTCCGGCGCTGCAGGCCGAACTCGGCGGCGAACAGCACCCCGTAGCCGAAGGTGTCCTCGCCGGCCTTGGCGGCCTTCTTCGCGGTCTGCAGCACGTGCTCCTGGAACATGATGGAGTCCCGGTGCTCGCCCAGGGCCTCCTGCAGCTTCTTGGCCGTCTTCATGCGTGCCACCAGATGGGTGCCCAGGTCCAGTCCGGTCGCGTCCTGGACGGCCTTGACCGCGTAGCGCAGCCGCTTGGCCTCCTTGCGGACCTCGTGCATCAGCTCGATGCGGTGTTCCGCGTCCTCCTCGGTGGCGGCCCGCTCGGCCAGGTCCAGCACGGCATCGACCTGTTCGGCGGCCAGCGGCTCCATGGTCCCGGCGGCGTCGACGGCCTGGGCCTCGTCGACCTCCGGGTGCAGCGGCACGTCCCGGGCGTAGGCGTCCAGCCGGTCCATGACGTCGAAGTACCACTGGGTGCGCATCCGCTTCAGGAGCTTGTCATGGGCCGCGGAGTACTCCTCGGCCTTGACCTTGCGCAGCCGCTTGACCGTCTTGCCGGGGACCATCTCCGCCACCGGCCCGGAGGCCCCGCCGGGCAGGTCCTCCATCCTCTCGTCCACCTGGTCCCGGACCACCTCGGCGTCCCGGGCCACGGAGAGCAACCGGCCCAGCCTGCGCAGGTCCTTGTTCACGCCGGCGGTGGCGTCCGGGTCCAGCAGCGGCGCGTAGGTCTGCAGGGTGGAGCGCAGGGTCCGGCACACCACGCGGAACTGGTGGATGGAGTCCTCCACGTCGCGGCGCACCAGCGGATCCCAGCCCTTGAGCACCTTCATCTCGGCCCGGACGGTCTTGGTCAGCACGGCGTGCAGTCCCGGGGCGGTCCCGTCCGGGGCGTCCACCGCGTGGGGGTCCAGCGGGTCGGCGGTCTTGCCGACCACCTTCTCCACCTTCGAGCCCGCTGCCGAGGGCCGCGCGCCGGAGTCCTGCAGGACCTGCCCGACGGCGTCCAGGAACCGCACGGTGCCCGAGGCCGGTTCCTGCGGGGCCGCCTCGGGGGCGGCACCGTCGGCCGTGCCCTCCCCCGCACCGGCCGGGTGATCGTCCCCGCCGGAGGCCCCGTCCGGCGTCGGGCCCTCCCCTGCGACCTCGCGGACCTTCAGTGCGGAGTCCAGCAGGTCCGCGTCCACGACCTCGACCTCCCACTCCCGCCAGTGCTGGACGCGGGACTCGGAGCGGAACCCCACCGACATGGCGGCCACCTGGTCGTCGCAGACCTCGGCGAGCTGGCGGCCGTGGAAGTCCATGAGGTCCACCACCGAGCGCAGCGTGTTGAGCCGGGCGATCGGCACGAGCGACCTGCCGCGTACGTGGACCTGCACCAGGTCCAGGATGCGGTCCGGGACGCGGACGCCCTCGGGACCGGGCACGGCGTCGACACAGTCCTCCGCGCCCAGTGGGGACTGCAGTTCCAGGCGGTGTTCACCGGACTTGATCTTCACGTGCCAGCCGGCATCGGTCCCGCCGGTGCGTCGGCGCAGGGTCACCCCGTTGGCCGACAGGTCGCGGTCCACGGTGTCGAAGTAGACCGCCTCCAGGGCCACCGGCGGGCGGTACCGGACCTGGGCCACACCGCCCACGCCGTTGAGCCGGGGCAGGGCCGCCTGCCCGTCGACGTCGTACTTACGCTCGATCTCCACATGGACTGCGTCGCTCATGGCACCATGATCCCAGAAACGGCGCCGAAGCCCCGGAAGAATCGAAGCCCGCCATCACCTCCTCGAATTCTCGTACCAGTCCATCCTCGACCCTGCCCACGGGCGAGGAGATCGTCCAGAACCTCCCGTGGCGGTGGAACACCCAGGGCCGGGTCTTCATCGTCGGTGGCCTGGGGTTCATGTTCGATGCCTGGGACGTCTCGCTCAACGGAGTGCTGATCCCGCTGCTGCGCGAGGAATGGTCCCTGAGCGCCGGCGAGGCCGCGTGGATCGGCACCGCGAACCTGATCGGCATGGCCCTGGGGGCCTTCGTCTGGGGCACCATCGCGGACCGGATCGGACGCAAGAAGGCGTTCGCGGCCACGCTGCTGGTCTTCTCGGTCTTCACCCTCGCCGGTGCCCTGACCGGCGGTATCGGCTGGTTCGTGCTGTTCCGGTTCCTGGCCGGATTCGGCCTGGGCGGCTGCATCCCCGTGGACTACGCCCTGGTCGGGGAGTTCACCCCGCGCAGGCACCGGGGCACCGTGCTGACCGCCATGGACGGCTGGTGGCCGATCGGCGCGGCCGCCTGCGGCTTCCTGTCCGCCTGGCTGGTCGCCACGTGGGGTGACTGGAGGCTGCCGCTGCTGGTGATGATCCTGCCGGCGTTGCTGGTGTTCCTCGTCCGGCTGATGGTCCCCGAGTCCCCCCTGTTCCTCATCCAGCAGGGCCGTGAGGCCGAGGCACGCAGGGTCATCGACGACATGGTCCGGCGCACCGGTGAACCGCTGCGCGAGTACGTGCTGCCGCCCGTGCCGAAGCCGAAGCCGCTGACCTTCGGCGCCCTGGGCGAACAGCTGGCCTCGCTGTGGCGGTACTCCGCCAAGGTCACCCTCGTGTCCTGGGCGCTGTTCTTCACCATCATGCTCGTCTACTACATCGCCCTGCAGTGGCTGCCGACCTTCCTCATCGACGCCGGTTACGAGCAGGCGAGGGCCTTCATCATGACCGGCGCCATGGCCGCCGTCGGGCTGTTGGGCGTGATCGTGGCCGCCTGGCTGGTGGAGAAGACCGGCCGCAAATGGCTGCTGGCGGTCACCGCCGTGGCGTCCTCGTTCCTGATGGCCGTGCTGGCCGCGCTGCTGGACGTGCCCGCCGCCGTGCTGCCCCTGGTGCTGTCCTTCGGGTTCGTGGTGCAGGTCGCGATCCCCGTGCTCTACACCTACGTCTCGGAGCTCTACCCCACCGAGCTGCGCGGATCGGGCTTCGGCTGGGCGTCGGCCGTGTCTCGGATCGCCGCGGGCGTGGGCCCGCTGGTCTTCGTCGCCTGGCTGGTCCCGGTCATGGGCCTGGTCTGGTCCTTCGTGGTGACCGCCGCGCTGGTGGTCCTCGCGGTCGGACTCATGATGTCCATGGCCCCGGAGACCAGGGGCCGGGAACTGGAGGTCACGGAGGCCGCCTGAGATCCGGCCCCCGCCCCCGTCGCGCCGTACGGGCAGGACCGACCCGTCGCGCTGTCCGAGCAGGACCGATGCGTCACACGTCGGGGGCAGAACTGACCGGTGGTGATGGCCCGCACAGCGGGGTGACGGGTGGAGGTTGATAGATCAACCTCACGTGGGCGTGGCGTCGCTCGGGGAACCCCCGGCGGACACCTGGCCGTGGCCTCGGGGAAACCCGCATCGCGGAGGGTGGACCAGTCCGGCCGAGACGCGGCCGGGCTCCACCACACCACCCAGGAGGGGTCCTGATGAACCACCAGCAGAGGAAGCGTGCCCGGCTGACCGCCGGCACCCTCGCCATCGTCGCCGCCGCCACCCTCGGCGCGAGCGCCGCGACGGCCGCGCCGTCGTCGTCCACCGGGGCCGGGCAGGCCCCCGCCCAGCGTGCCGCCCAGCAGGACGGGGCGGACTGGCAGGAGACCGCGTACCGCGGCGAGGTCGAGGTCGTCCGCGACGGCCGGACCGACCGGGAGACCGTCTCCGGCGCCGTGTTCGAGGACAAGGACGAGGACTCCACGCAGGACTCCGGTGAGCCCGGCGTACCCGGCGTGAAGGTGTCCAACGGCCGCGAGGTCGTCACCACCGACGGCCAGGGCCGCTACGAGCTGCCGGTCGAGGACAACATGACCGTCTTCGTCACCCAGCCGCGCGGCTACCAGGTGCCCGTGGACGAGGACAACGTGGCCCAGTTCTCCTACAACCACCTGCCTGAGGGCTCCCCCGAGCTCAGGTTCGGCGGCATCGACCCGACGGGGGCCGTGCCGGCCGCGCTGAACTTCCCGCTGGCCAAGAGCGGGCTCACCCAGGACCCGGAGCAGCACTGCCTGATCGGCGGTGACGTCCAGACCTACACCGAGGAGCAGGTCGAGTTCGCCCGCACCGGTGTCTTCGCCGACCTGGCCGAGCGCACCGACTACGCCGGCTGCGGCGCCCTGTTCATCGGCGACGTGGTCGGTGACGACCTCTCGCTGTACCCGAAGACCCGTGAACTGGCCTCCATGCTCAACGGCCCGGCCCGTTTCCTGCCGGGCAACCATGACATGGACTTCGACGCGACGGAGCGCGAGCACTCCACGGACACCTTCCGGGCGAACCTGGGCCCCGGTTACTACTCCTACGACTCGGGCAAGGCCCACGTGGTCGCGCTGAGCACCGTGGACTTCCCCATGAAGGAGAACGCCCGCCCCGGTGACTACAACGGCAGCATCGACGAGCGCCAGCTGGAGTGGCTGCGCAACGACATCGAGAACACCCCGGAGAACAAGGTCATCGTGCTCGCCGGCCACGTCCCGCTGCTGGACTTCGCCGACGAGTCCAGCAAGAAGCACCAGATCGACCAGGTGAAGGAGATCTACGAGATCCTCGAGGGCCGCGAGGTCGTGACCCTGGGCGGCCACACCCACTCCCTGGAGAACCTGCGCGCCGGGGACTCGATGGCCGGATGGAAAGAGCTGTTCGGCGTCGACGAGCTGCCCTTCACGCACATCACCGCCGGTGCCATCTCCGGTGACTGGTACAACGGCCGCATGCTCGAGGGCGGCTACCCCGAGGCCGTGCAGCGTGACGGGGCCATGCCGGGTGTCCTGACCCTGGACATCAAGAACACGGAGGTCACGGAGCGCTTCACCGTGCGCGGCGCCGACGAGGACGAGCAGATGTCCCTGTCCGTGAACACCCCGCGCTACCGCGACTGGTTCGAGCAGTACAAGGACCAGCGCGGCAAGGCCCCGGCCTTCGAGAACGCGCTCCAGGTCTCCCGGGCCGACCTGGCGGACACCACGTGGCTGACCACCAACTTCTGGATGGGTTCCACCGGCTCCACCGTCGAGGTCTCGCTCGACGGTGGCGAGGCCACCGAGGCCACCCGCACCCAGACGTTGCAGGGCGAGGGGGCCCTCGTGGGCGCCGAGTACTCCGACCCGGCCGCGGTCCAGCAGCAGCTCGTCCACGGCGGCTCCCTCGCGGACCGTTCCATGCACCTGTGGCAGCTGGAACTGCCCGCCGACCTGGCGGCCGGTGAGCACACCGCGCGGGTGACCGCCACGGACGTGCACGGCCGCGAGTTCACCGAGGAGATCACCTTCGAGGTCACGGGGTGACGACCTCCGGGTGACGGCGGCCTGAGGCCATCCTCCCGGACCCGGAGTCCCGGCGATCCTGATGAACTCCCGTGATCCTCACGGAGACGCGTCCTGATCGCCGGGACTCCCCCGCTCCCCCGGGCTGTCTCGCAGGCTTGCCGCGCCGTTAGCGTGAGAGCACCAGACTCCCTGAGCCCGACAAGGAGTGAGCCATGACGGAGCGGATGATCCAGGCCCGCGGCGTCGAGCTCTGCACCGAGCCCTTCGGCGATCCGGCG
>JAPFFX010000270.1 GCA_026645375.1 Citricoccus sp. WCRC_4
TGATCTCTCCCACCGGGGTGCAGGCCGTGCACCCCGACGGCGAGGTCGCCGTGGCGCAGGCCGCCCGGAATCGCGGCACGGCGATGGGGCTGAGCTCCTTCGCGAGCAAGCCGATCGAGCAGGTGATCGCCACCAATCCGGACCTGTTCTTCCAGGTGTACTGGACCGGTTCGCGCGAGGACATGGTCCGGCGGCTCGAGCGGGCCCGGCAGGCCGGGGCCAAGGGCCTGATCCTCACCACGGACTGGTCCTTCTCCGTGGGCCGCGACTGGGGCAGCCCGGAGATCCCCGAGCGGATCGACCTGCGCTCCGCGCTGCGCCTGGCGCCCTCGGTGATGACCAGGCCCCGGTGGCTGGCGTCCTTCCTCGCCAACGGCGGGATCCCGGACCTCACCGTGCCCAACCTGGTCGATCCCGGCCAGCTCGGTCCCACGTTCTTCGGCGCCTACGGCGAATGGCTCCAGACGCACCCTCCCACGTGGCAGGACATCGAGTGGATCATCCGCGAGTGGGGCGGTCCGACCATGGTCAAGGGCGTGATGCAGGTCGAGGAGGCCCGGCGGGCGGTCGACGCCGGCGCCACCGCGATCTCGGTGTCCAACCACGGCGGCAACAACCTGGACAGCACCCCGGCCGCCATCCGCATGCTGCCGGCCATCGCCGACGCCGTCGGCGACGAGGTGGAGGTCCTCCTCGACGGCGGGGTGCGCCGCGGTTCCGACGTGGTGAAGGCCGTGGCCCTCGGCGCCCGCGCCGTCATGATCGGCCGCGCCTATCTCTGGGGCCTGGCCGCCAACGGCTCCTCCGGCGTGGAGAACGTCCTGGACCTGATGCGCTCGGGCATCGAGGCCTCCCTGACCGGCATGGGCGTCGGTTCCATCCACGACCTGGGCCCGGAGCACCTCGTGGTGCCGGACGACTTCGCCCTCTCGCTGTGACCACCACCCCCGCACCGGCGATGCCGTCGGCCGTGACGCCCACCGGGGCCGTCGGCCTCGAGGCGCGCACGTCCGCGGAGTCGGGCGGATCGCCGATGCTGCTGGTGCCGCTGGGATCGGTGGAGCAGCACGGCCCCCACCTGCCCCTCGGCACGGACAACGTGATCGCGGGGGAGGTCTGCCGGCGCATCGCCCCGCAGCTCGGACCGGGCTGGGTCCTGGGACCGCTCATCCCGTTCGGATGCAGCGGCGAGCACGAGGGCTTCGCCGGCACCGTGTCCATCGGGCAGGCCCAGCTCGTGGGCTACCTCGTGGAACTGGTGCGGTCCGCCACCCGCTGGACGCGGGGCGTCCGGTTCGTCACGGGACACGGCGGGAACGTCCCCTCCCTCATCGAGGCGTGCGGACTGCTGGTGTCAGAGGGCCGGGACGCGGCGTGGACCGGCATGGAGCTGGCCGGCGCGGACGCCCATGCCGGGCACACCGAGACCTCGCTGATGCTGCGGCTGCGCCCGGGCCAGGTGCACCACCGGGCCCGTGAACGCGGCCGGACCGATCCGGTCAGGGACCTCATGCCCCGGCTGCGGGAGCACGGCGTCGCCGCGGTCTCCCCCAACGGGGTGCTCGGGGACCCGACCACGGCGACGGCGGCGGCCGGCGACGATCTGTTCGACCGGTTGTGCTCGACGGTGCAGGAGCGGCTGGTGCAGGGCCGGGTGGGCCAGGGCGGGCGACTCGTGCGATGACCGTGTCCGCGCCCTCCGAGACCCCCCTGCCGGAGGGGTTCCGCGTGCGCCTGACCGCGCGGCACCACCGTCACGGCGTCCTGGAATCGGTCCTCCGGCCCGCCGTGGCCAGGATGAACCCCTCCGTGCATGCGCTGCTGGAGGGTGGCTCGGTGCGCGTGGGCGGGGACGTCGGCACCGGGATCGTGCGCCGACTGATGGAACTGGACATGGCCGTGCCCTGGCCGGATCGGCGCACCGCGGCACCGGACCTGGACGACCTCACGGTCGTGGTCCCCGTGAGGGACCGCGCGGCCGGGCTGGACCGACTGCTCCGCGCCCTGGCACCCCGGTCCCGTGACGGCCGGGCCGCCCCGGGTCCCCGCGTGCTGGTGGTCGACGACGCCTCCGCGGACCCGCGGTCGATCGACCGGATCGTCCGGGCCCACGGCGCCCGCCTGCTGCGGCTGCCGGTCAACCGGGGGCCGGCCGGCGCCCGCACGGCCGGGATCGCCACGGTGTCCACCCCCTACGTGGCACTGGTGGACTCCGACGTGACCCTCGGACCCGAGGATCTCGTCCGGCTGCTCTCCGAGCTCGCGGACCCGCTGGTGGCCGCCGTCGCACCCCGGGTCCGCGCGCGCTCCACGCCGGCAGCCCATCCCGTGGTCCGCTACGACCAGAGGTGGGGCGCCCTGGACCTCGGAACGGTGCCCGGCCTCGTCGGGCCGGGCCGCCGGGTCTCCTACGTCCCCACCGCCTGCTGGGTGGCCCGGACGGAGGTCCTCCGGGGCGGATTCGACGAGACCCTGCGCGTCGGCGAGGACGTCGACCTGGCCTGGCGGCTGGTGGACCGGGGCTGGTGGGTCCGCTACGTCCCGGAGGTCGTGGTGCGGCACGCGAGCCGACCCGACCTGCGCGCCTGGTGCCGCCAGCACGCCGGCTACGGCGAGAGCTCCGGCCCCCTCGCCCGGCGGCACGGTCGTCACCTGGCCCCGGCCCGGTACACGGTGAGCGGCCTGCTGGTCGCCGCCTGCCTGGTCGCCCCCGCGGGATGGGCCACCGCCATCCCTCCGGGCGTGCTCGCCGTGACCGCCCTCCGGTTGCACGGCCGCCTCGGGCCGCTGGGCCTGCCGCCGCGGTCCGTGCTGCGCCTGGCCGCGGCCGGGCTCCGGGCCAACCTGGAGCAGAGCTCGGCGCTGGTGGCCCGCTACTGGTTCTGGCCCCTGGTCCTGGCAGCACCGTCCTCGCGCCGGGTGCGGCGCCTCCTGGTGCGTGGCATCGCCGTGGACCTGGCCCTGCGCCTGCGCCGTCCGGCCGACCTGCCCCTGCTGGCCCTGCGGGCGGGTGAGAACGCCGCCTTCGCCTGGGGGACGGTGCGCGGCCTGGCCCGCGGCGGATCGGTCAGGGCGGTGCTGCCGGTCCTCGTCGGCAGCCGCGCCGGCCCTCGGGGGTCCTCGGGACGGAGACGGCCGGCCTGACAGAAGTACCTATCAAGATAGTTATTCGTTGAATACGATGATGTGATGGTGGACACGGTGAGATCATGACCTCTGCGGTATCCGAAAAGATGACAGCGGCCGGCCGCGTCCTGGCGATCCTCGACGCCTTCTCCGACCGCAACGACAGCCTCACCCTCAGTGAGATCTCCCGCCTGGCGGGGTTGACGCTGCCGACGGCCCACCGCCTGGTCGGCGAACTCACCGACTGGGGCGCGCTGGAACGGCAGGCCAGCGGCCAGTACACGGTGGGCCTGAAGATCCTGGAGCTCGGCTCCCTCGCCCAGCACCGCCTGGCGCTGAAGTCGGCCGCGTATCCCTACCTCCACGGCCTGCACCACGCGACCCGCGCGAACGTCCACCTGTCCGTGTCCGTCGGGCACGACGTCCTCTACCTCGAGTCGCTCAAGGCACCCGGCGGAGCGGACGTGGACAGCCGCTTCGGGGGCCGGTGGCCGCGCCACGCCACCGCGACCGGGCGGGTCCTGATGGCGGCCGCCGACCCCTACGAGCAGGACCTCGCCCTCGACCGGCCCCTGGAGTCCTACTCGCCGTTCACCGTCACGGATCAGCACGAACTGCGCCAGTTGCTGGCCGAGATCCGGCAGCGTGGGGTCGCCGTCGCCTACGACCAGATCGCCACGGGCGTGATGGCCGTCGCGGCACCGATCGTCGACGCCCACGGCAAGGTCGTCGCGGCCGCCGGCATCACCGTGCAGAAGGACCGGTTCACCTCCCACCAGCTGATCCCCCCGGTCACCACGACGGCCCGCAACATCTCCCGCGAGCTCGCGCGCCTGGCGTACTGCGCCGCCTGCGGGTGAGTCCGGGCCCGGCCCGGGGCCCCGGGCCCTCACGCCCGGGGCGCGGCAGACGCACGGCGGCCCCACGACCGGAGGGGTCGCGGGGCCGCCGTGGACCTGCCTCGGGGGCGGGCGCCGGTCAGACGGCCCCCACCTTGCGCCAGGATCCCTCGTAGTTCTCACGGACCTCGGAGGAGTAGGGCACCGGGGAGACGGTCACGTTGACCTCGATCTGCCGGTGACGCTCCACGGTGGTCTTGCCGGAGCCGCCGTCGGGCTCACCCCACACGACCTTCAGCCGGTCCCCGACCTGCACGTCCGGGTCCACCACCGCGAGGGAGAGCGCGGTGCGCTCGTTGAACGAGTAACCGGTGAACATGGACAGCCCCACGACCCTGCCGGACTCATCCACCACGGAGTCGAAGTTGGACGAACCGTAGTTGGCGTTGGGCAGGTCGAAGAACTTGTAGGGCAGCTCGCCCTTGCCGTACATCGAGGCGTGGATGCGGGCCATGTCCTCGTCGTCCCACGCCAGGGTGACCTTGTGGCGCTGGGCGGACTGGTCCATCTGCTCCAGGGCCTCACGCCCGATGAAGTCGTGGTCGTACTTGATGAAGTTGCCGTAGCCCAGCTCGAACGGGGTGGTGTAGTAGTCCTCGATGTCCTGGGAGACGAAGGAACCGGCGATCGTGTTCATCGCCTCATAGGAGTCCGCGCCCAGCCACTTCCGGTACTCGGCGAGCATGCCGTCCCCTGAGTAGATGGCGGGCAGTGGGGACGGGATCCAGCCGGACTCCAGCGTGTTGGAGGAGTAGGCACGGGCGCCGACGGCGGTGAGGCCGAACTCCTCGCCGGCCTCCATGAACACCTCGCGGACGCGGTCGTAGTCCTCGTAGGGGCCCCACAGCTCCAGCCCCGGGGCGCCGGCCATGCCGTGGCGCAGCGTGTGCACCTGCGCCCCACCGACGTTCATGGAGCTCATGTGGAAGAACTTCAGCTGCTCGACGGGTCCGCCGTTGACCTTCTCGATCACGTCCCATGCACGGGGGCCCTGGATCTGCAGGCGCCAGAACTCGCGGGTGACGGCCTTGCCCATCGGGCGGGACGGCGAGCGCCGGTCCACGGTGAGCTCGACGTCGTAGTCGCCGGTCTCGGCGTGGAAGGTGATCCAGTCCGTGACCGGGGCGCGGCCCACGTAGGTGTACTGGTCCTGCTCGTCGTGGAACAGGATGCCGTCGCCGATGACGTGGCCGGCCGGGGTGACCGGGACGATCTGCTTGGCCCGGTTGACCGGGAAGTTCTCCAGCGAGTTGATGGCCACCGTGGACAGCAGCCGGTGGGCGTCCTTACCCCGGATGATCAGGTTGTCCATGTGGTGGGTCTGGTCGAACATGACGGCGGAGTCGCGCCAGGCGCCGACCTCGTCGCGCCAGTTGGTGAACTCCGGGGCCACCACGGGGTAGATGTACGCACCGGTCTTCGCGTTACGCATGTGGTCCACGGGGCCTCCCGCGGCATCCAGCACGTCCTGCAGGGTCTTCTTCTCGGCCATGAAAGTCTCCTCGCGTCTTCCGGCCGACGGCGACGATCGCCCGGCCGCTAATACCTCTCAGCATAGGTATTGACCTGTGATCCAGGCAACAATTCCGTCAACAATCCCGGACCGGTCCACCGCACCCGTCGCCTCCTCCCGAACTGCGGCTCACGGGGTCAGGGACTCCCGCAACGCAACCATGTCGAGCTTCCCGGTCGGACCACGCTCGAGCCGTTCCCGCCATCGCAGCCGGCGCGGTTTCTTGTATCCCGCCAGGCGGTGCCCCCCGAACTCCAGCAAGCCCGCTTCCGTCACCGATGCCCCCGCTCGAGCGCCACCACGGCCACCACCTGCTCTCCCCACCGTCCGTGCGGCACGCCGAGAACCACCGCGTCCGTGACCGAGGGATGCTCCAGCAGCACCTGCTCGACCTCCGCGGGATACACCTTCTCGCCGCCGGTGTTGACCACCGAGCTGCCCCGCCCCAGCAGGTCGATGTACCGGTCCGCCCGGACCCGGGCGTAGTCCCCGGGGCTCACGTGCCGCACCCCGCGCAGGACCGGATAGGTACGGGCCGTACGCTCCGGGTCGTTGAGGTATCCCCTCGGCAGCGCGCCGCGGAAGGCCAGTACCCCGATCGCACCGGGACGGTCCAGGACCTCCTGCTGATGCTCGTCCAGGCCTGGCTCCGGGTAGATCACCACGGGGCCAACCAGGGCCAGCGTGTCCATGGCGCTGAACAACGCGGTGGCGTGGATGGACGGCGCCAGGGGCAGGGTGATGATCCTCGGCCGGGGCGGCGTCGAGCAACTGGCCGAAGGGCACAGTGCCGGCCCCTCCCGTCTCACCGCCGGCACCGGCCTCGACGAGCAGTCCTGGCCCGTCGACGGGACCGATCCGGGCCACCGCGGCCAGGGCCACGTCCCGTGCCCGCAGCGCGCTCGCGACGGCACGCGCCTGCCGGTCGAACTCCCCGTAGGCCAGCGACCGCCCGCCCTCACGCACCGCGACGTCTCCGGGCCTCCGCTCGGCGATTCGCGTCCACAGGACCGCGTAGTTCTCATGCAAGGGGCGCCCTCCATCTCCTGACCTGGGTCACCTGGAGTCTGGGCGTGCCCATGGGGGGCGTCAACGCTCCTTCCGCCGGCCGGACGGGGACGCGCCCGGCACGGACAGGGAGGGCGTGCCCGGAGGTTGTCCCCGGGCACGCCCTCCCGCCATGACCTGCGTCAGGCCGTTCGTCTCAGCACTCGGGGATGTTCACCGCCACGTTCACGGCCAGGCCGCCGCGGGAGGTCTCCTTGTACTTGGACATCATGTCCCGACCGGTCTCCCGCATGGTGTTGATCGCCTCGTCCAGGGTGACCCGGTGCGAGCCGTCCCCGACCAGGGCCAGCCGGGCCGCGTTGATGGCCTTCACCGAGGCGATCGCGTTGCGCTCGATGCACGGGATCTGGACCAGCCCGGCGATCGGGTCGCAGGTCAGGCCGAGGTTGTGCTCCAGTCCGATCTCCGCAGCGTTCTCGACCTGCTCCGGCGTCCCGCCGAGCACCGCGCACAGGCCGGCCGCCGCCATCGAGCAGGCCGAGCCGACCTCGCCCTGGCAGCCGACCTCCGCGCCGGAGATCGAGGCGTTGCGCTTGAACAGCGTCCCGATCGCCCCGGCGGTGAGCAGGAAGTCCACGACGGCGTCGTCGTCGCACTCCCGGAACCGGTCGAAGTAGTGCAGCACGGCGGGGATGATGCCCGCCGCCCCGTTGGTCGGGGCGGTGACCACCCGGCCGCCCGAGGCATTCTCCTCGTTGACGGCCAGGGCGAACAGGTTGACCCACTCCATGGCCCAGAGGGTGTCCTTGTCATCCCCCGCCGCCTCCTGCTCCTGGAGCCGACGGAGCAACCCGGGCGCCCGGCGCCGGGCCTGCAGCCCACCGGGCAGGGTCTCCTCGGTGCGGCTGCACCCGTTCTCCACGCACTCCTTCATGACCGCCCACACGCGGAGCAGGGACGACCGGACCTCGTCCTCGCCGTGCCGGGTCAGCTCGTTGGCGAGCATCACCTCGGCGATGGACTTGCCGGACTCCCGGCACCGCTGCAGCAGCTCGGCCGCGTTGGCGAACGGGTACGGCTCCGGGTTGTCCTGGTCCTCCGGTTCCGGCGTGCCCAGGTCCTCGGCCGTCACCACGAAGCCGCCACCCACGGAGTAGTACTCCTGCGAGGCCAGGCGGCCACCGGTGGCGTCATACGCGGAGACGCGCATGCCGTTGGGGTGGCCGGGCAGGGACTGGCCGCGGTGCAGCACCACGTCCCGGTCCTTGTCGAAGTCGACCTCGTGGGTGCCGTTGAGGGCCAGCCGGCCGGTCTCGATGGCCTCGAGGACGACGCGCGGAGCCTCGTCCGCCTCGATCGCCTCGGGGTCCCGGCCGGCCAGCCCCAGCACGACTGCGGCATCCGAACCGTGCCCGATGCCCGTGGCCGCCAGGGAGCCGAACAGCTCTCCCTGGACACGGGCCACGGACTCCAGCGTCCCGCTCTCCGCCAGGCCGCCCACGAAGATGCGGGCGGCACGCATCGGCCCCACGGTGTGGGACGACGACGGCCCCAGCCCGATGGAGAACAGGTCAAGCACGCTCAGGGTCACAGAACCTCCTCATGGCAGAACTCCTCGGCAGCGTCCAGCACCCAGCGTACGAGGTAGTCGGCGAAGGAGGCACGGGGGTAGACCCGGTATCCACTGTCCGCGTAGCGGTGCAGGACCACCGGCACCGGTCCGAGCTGGGTGGCGATGGCGGTGCCCACCCCGAAGGACCGGGGGTGCAGGTCGGCGTGGCACCCCTTCTCCAGGACCTCGCGCACCCTCGGACCACGCAGGTCCAGGACGGTGCGGTTGGCGGAGAGGTCCACCGCCTGCCCGGGCAGGCCCTCCAGCGCGTCCTCCAGTTCGCGCCCCTCGCCGGGCACCTGCTCCCGGGAGACGTCCACGGCGAGGAACTCGTCCGGGGACAGCCACAGCACGTGCAGGCCGGCCGGGTCTCCGGTGACCTGCCCGTGCCCGGTGGGCAGCGGCGCGCCGAGCACGCCCTCCAACGCGGCGGCCGAGGCGGAGCCCGGCCGGGCGCGCAGCCCCAGCTGCACCGGGAAGGCCAGCTCGCGCACGGCCACCGCCCCCTGGGAGCGTTCACCCACCTGGGCCATCTCGGCGGCCAGGTGTGCGGCCGGGGTCCGACGGAGGCCTGCGGCCACCGGGCCGGATGCCTGGGACTGGTCGATCGTCATGGTGTTCTCAGCCATCGCGACGGCTCCCTTCAGGGTCAAACAGGACGGGTGAGGTGATCTCGACATCCACGGATCCGTCCCCGAGCGGGGACTTCACGATCTCGCCGAACCGGTTGCGGCCGTTGTCCACGAGGGCCAGGCCGAACGGCCGGCCCAGGGCCGCCGAGTTGTAGGAGGAGGTGACGTGGCCGATCATCGGGACCGGGCCGGCGTCGGGGGTGATGGGGGTGTCCGCGGCCACCAGCTGGGCGCCCTCCGCGAGCCGCGTGGTGCGGTCCACGGGCAGCACGCCCACCAGGTGCCGGCGGTCCTCCCGGGCCGTGTACGGCCGGGAGTAGGAGCGCTTGCCCACGAAGTCCTTGAGCTTCGAGACGGCCCACTCCATGCCGGCGTCCTGCGGGGTCACCGTGCCGTCGGTGTCCTGGCCGATGATGATGAGGCCCTTCTCGGCGCGCAGCACGTGCATGGTCTCGGTGCCGTACGGGGTGATGTCGAACTCCGCACCGGCCTCCGCCACCGCCTCCCACGTGGACAGCCCGTAGAACGCCTCGACGTTGATCTCGAACGCGAGCTCCCCGGAGAACGAGATCCGGCAGATCCGCGCCGGCGTCCCGTTGGCCAGGGTGGTCTCGCGGAACGCCATGAACGGGAACGCCTCGTTGGAGACGTCCAGCTCCGGGGCCAGCTTCGCGACCACGGCGCGGGACTTCGGCCCGACGACGGCGATGGTGCTCCACTGCTCGGTCACCGAGG
>JAPFFX010000287.1 GCA_026645375.1 Citricoccus sp. WCRC_4
TTTCCTGCCGGATCACGGAACGATCACGAAGCAGGTCTGAAACCAGTGAAAGGCATCAGGACGATAACGTCAAATCCGCAGGGCTGTCCTCAGGCAATTCCCATGCAATCCTCAGGAGCGCCGCTGGTGAGAGGTCCAGGACGCGGTGCGGCGTGACTCCCGGTCAGCCGGGGGGAGACGCGATGCTCTGCCGTGATGCCGGGGGATGGAGGTCAGTCGGCTGAGACCGGGCCGTGATCCTGCTCACAGGGCACGTCGTCGAGGAGGTGGCGCATGGCCTCCAGGCCGAACTGGTCCACCGCCGCGCGAGCGCTGACGGGGCCGGCGTCGGGATCCGCCCCGGCGGCCAGCAGGGCGCGCACCGACTCCTCGTTCTGGACGAACACGGCGCAGGCCAGGGCCGACTGGCCGCGCTGGTTGACCCGGTGGACGTCCGCCCCGCGGTCGAGCAGGGCGCGGACGAGCCGTGGATGGTTGTTGTAGGTGGCGAGGATCAGCAGGGTGTCCCCGTTGTGGTTGGCCAGGTTCACTGGCACCCCCTGGTCCACGGCTGCGAGCAGTTGCGCGGACTCGCCGGCGCGGGCCAGGTCGAACAGGGAGTTGAGGAACTCCAGTTGCTCGTCCGTGAGCTCGGGGGCCCCCTGTGGCGCCGCGGGGCCGTGCTCCGGGGCGGCGTGGTCCGGGTTCTGGGGTCCGGGGATGTCACTGCTCATGGGTCCACAGTACGGTGAGTCACGTTGAGGTGCCGAGTCGCGGAGAGTGTCCGAGGCGCCGCCTGTGCGCAATGATGCATAAATATGTAGACTCTTGCATAGAGTCCATCAGGGCCGCGTTCCGCTCGTGGACACCGGCCCGCCACTGCAGGAGACCTTGAGGAGTACGCAATGACAGAACGCATCGTCCTGGCCTATTCGGGCGGACTGGACACGTCCGTGGCCATCGGCTGGATCGCCGAGGCCACCGGTGCCGAGGTGATCGCCGTGGCCGTGGACGTGGGCCAGGGTGGGGAGGACCTCGAGACCGTGCGCCAGCGCGCCCTGGACTGCGGTGCGGTCGAGGCCTACGTGGCCGACGCCCGGGACGAGTTCGCCGAGCAGTACTGCATGCCGACCCTCAAGGCCAACGGCCTCTACATGGACGCCTACCCGCTGGTGTCGGCCATCTCCCGTCCGGTGATCGTGCGCCACCTCGTGGCCGCCGCCCGCCAGTTCGGCGCCTCCACCGTGTCCCACGGGTGCACCGGCAAGGGCAACGACCAGGTCCGCTTCGAGGTGGGCATCCAGACCCTCGGGCCCGACCTGAAGTGCATCGCCCCCGTCCGTGACCTGGCGCTCACCCGGGACAAGGCCATCGAGTACGCCGAGCGCAACGAGCTGCCGATCGTCACCACCAAGAAGAACCCGTTCTCCATCGACCAGAACGTCTGGGGCCGTGCCGTGGAGACCGGCTTCCTGGAGGACATCTGGAACGGGCCGACCAAGGACGTGTACGACTACACCGACGACCCGGCGTTCCCGCCGGCGCCGGACGTGGTGACCGTGACCTTCGAGCAGGGCGTCCCGGTGGCCCTGGACGGCCGCTCGCTGTCCCCGTTGCAGATCATCGAGGAGATGAACCGCCGGGCCGGCGCCCAGGGCGTCGGCCGGATCGACATCGTCGAGGACCGCCTCGTGGGCATCAAGTCCCGCGAGATCTACGAGGCCCCCGGTGCGATGGCACTGATGACCGCCCACCGCGAGCTGGAGAACGTGACCCTGGAGCGCGAGCAGGCCCGGTTCAAGAAGACCGTGGACCAGCGCTGGACCGAGCTGGTGTACGACGGCCAGTGGTTCTCCCCGCTGAAGAAGAACCTGGACGTCTTCGTGGACGAGACCCAGAAGTACGTCTCCGGGGACATCCGGATGGAGCTGCACGGCGGCCGCGCCACCGTCCAGGGCCGCCGCTCGGACACGGGCCTGTATGACTTCAGCCTCGCCACCTACGACGAGGGCGACGCCTTCGACCAGTCCTCTGCCCGGGGCTTCATCGACATCTTCGGCCTCTCCTCCAAGGTGGCGACCGAGCGCGACCAGCGGGTGGAGGGCGGTGGGTCCGTGGACTCGCTCGAGGACGTGGCGAAGCTGTCGAACGAGAGCACCGGGGCCTGAGGCGTGGCGGACCGGGGCGCTGAGAACACGCCGGGGCCACAGCGCCACGGCACCAATGAGGGCTCGTTGTGGGGCGGCCGCTTCGCCGGCGGCCCCGCAGACGCCCTGGCCGCGTTGAGCAAGTCGACGCACTTCGACTGGCGCCTGGCCCGGTACGACATCGCCGGGTCCCGGGCGCACGCCCGGGTGCTGCACACCGCGGGGCTGCTGGACGATGCCGAGCTCGAGGACATGCTGGCGGCGCTCGACCGGCTGGAGGCCGATGTCGTGTCCGGCGCCTACGTCGCGGCGGACTCCGATGAGGACGTGCACGGCTCGCTCGAGCGCGGGCTGATCGAGCGCGCCGGTCCGGAACTGGGCGGCAAGCTGCGCGCGGGGCGCTCCCGCAACGACCAGATCGCCACCCTGGGCCGGATGTTCCTGCGCGACCACGCGCGGTTGATCGCGGCCCGCCTGCTGGACACCATCGACGCGCTCATCGCCCAGTCGGAGGCCCACCCCTACGCGCCCATGCCCGGACGGACCCATCTGCAGCACGCCCAGCCGGTGCTGCTCAGCCACCACCTGCTCGCCCACGCGTGGGCGATGGCCCGGGACGTGCAGCGGCTGGTGGACTGGGACGGGCGTGCCGCGGTGTCGCCCTACGGGTCGGGCGCCCTGGCCGGGTCCTCGCTCGGGCTGGACCCGAACGCGGTGGCCGCGGAGCTCGGTTTCGGTTCCGCCGCCTGGAACTCGATCGACGGCACCGCAGCGCGGGACGTCTTCGCCGAGTTCGCCTGGGTGTGCGCCATGATCGGCGTGGACCTCTCCCGCATCAGCGAGGAGGTCATCTTCTGGGCCACCAAGGAGGCCGGATTCGTCACCCTGGACGACGCCTACTCCACCGGCTCCTCGATCATGCCGCAGAAGAAGAACCCGGACGTCGCCGAGCTTGCCCGGGGCAAGTCGGGGCGGCTGATCGGCGACCTCACCGGCCTGCTGGCCACCCTCAAGGGCCTGCCGCTGGCGTACAACCGGGACCTGCAGGAGGACAAGGAACCGGTGTTCGACGCCGCGGACACCCTGGAACTGCTGCTGCCGGCCGTCTCCGGGATGATCGCCACGCTCACGTTCCACACGGACCGGATGGCCCAGCTGGCCCCGCAGGGCTTCGCGCTGGCCACGGACGTCGCCGAGTGGCTCGTCCGCCAGGGCGTGCCGTTCCGTGACGCGCACGAGCTCTCCGGCGAGGCCGTGAAGGTCGCGGAGTCCCGTGGCGTGGAGCTCTGGGACCTCACGGACGAGGACTATGCGGCCATCTCACCGGTCCTGACCCCCGAGGTCCGTTCCGTCCTGTCCACCGAGGGCTCCCTGTCCTCCCGCAATGCCCAGGGTGGCACAGCCCCGGAGGCCGTCGCCGCCCAGCTGGCAGAGCTCGAGCGCCAGCTCGCGCCCCTGCGCGAGTTCGGGGCGTCCGGCCCGCTGGCGTGACGGGATCCCGGCACCGTGCCCGGTGACCTGACCGTGCTCGAGCGGGGTGGCCTGCGGGCCGCCCCGCTCCTGCTCGGCTCCACGCTGACGGTCGCCCGGGGCGGGACGGTGGTCGGCGTGCGGCTGACGGAGGTCGAGGCCTACGAGGGACAGCGCGATCCCGGTTCGCATGCCTACCGCGGTCCCAGCCCCCGCAACGCCACGATGTTCGGCCCCGCCGGTCACGTCTACGTCTACTTCACCTACGGGATGCACTGGTGCATGAACATCGTCTGCGGGACGGAGGGAACCAGCTCCGCCGTCCTGCTGCGCGCCGGTGAGGTGACGGTGGGACTGGACGCCGCCGTCGCCCGGCGCGGCGCCCCGGCCGGGCCGAGGCTGGCCTCCGGTCCGGCGCGACTGGCCCAGGCCCTCGGCATCGGGGCCGGCGACGACGGCTCGGTCCTGCTGTCCGGGCCCGGACCGGAAGACCACGCGGAGCAGGCCCCGGACGGTATCTGGCTCTCCGGCATCCGCTCCCGACGCCGGCCAGGCACCCTGACCGGGCCCCGCACCGGTGTCTCCGGGCCCGGGGGAGGACCGGAGTTCCCCTGGCGCTTCTGGCTGCCGGACGAGCCCTCGGTCTCGCCCTACCGCCCGGCGGTCCGGCGTCGTCGCACCTCACGGACGTGATCGACGGGGTGGGCCTCGTCGCGGGGGGTGGCCATTAACGGCGTGTTCACCCCAACCGCTGTACCATGGATGGTCACTCGTTCCGTGGTGCCCCCGCGGTCTGCCGGACCCGTCCGGTCGTCAGGCTCCCCGGGGAGCACCGTCGATAGCCCGAAGGTGTGCAAGGCATGACTGATGTGGTCCCGGTCCACCAGACCGAACTGGAGCACGAGCGCCACTACGTCGCCCGGCTCTACGAGCGTCTGGACGAATTGCGTGCGGAGAAGGAGCGCCAGTTGGCGCGCGTGCGCAAGGAGGGACCCCAGGGTTCCGTGCAGAACGTCTCCGAACGCGACGCCTTCGCGACGCTCTACGAGGACCGCCTCGCGCAGTTGTACGCCGTGGACGACCGACTGGTGTTCGGCCGGCTGGACCTGGACGGCGGGGACGAACGCTACATCGGGCGCATCGGGCTGACCGATGAGGACCAGCAACGCCTGATGGTGGACTGGCGGGCACCGGAGGCCGGGGCGTTCTACCAGGCCACCGCCCACCACCGGCTGGGGGTGCGCCGCCGTCGCCACCTGATGCTGCGCGGGCGCACCGTGGTGGACCTCGAGGACGACGTGCTGGACGCGACCCTGTTGGACGGCGAGACCGGCCACCACGGGGCCGGCGCCCTGCTGGCGGCAGTCTCGGCGCGGCGCACCGGGCAGATGGGGGACATCGTCGCCACCATCCAGTCCGAGCAGGACGCCGTCATCCGCTCGCCGATCAAGGGCGTGCTGGTGGTCCAGGGCGGCCCGGGCACCGGCAAGACCGCGGTGGCCCTGCATCGCGCCGCCTACCTGCTCTACACCCACCGGGAACGCCTGAAGTCCGCCGGGGTGCTGCTGGTCGGCCCGTCGCAGTCCTTCATGCGCTACATCGACCGCGTGCTGCCCTCCCTGGGCGAGACCGGCGTGGTGATGTCCTCCCTCGGTCGGCTCATGCCCGGCATCAAGGCCGTTCCGGAGACCGACCGCCGGGTGGCCCGCATCAAGGGCCGGCTGTTCATGGCCGACGTGGTGGCCAACGCAGTGGCGAACCGCCAGCGGCTCCCCGCCGGTCCGCGCAAGGTGGATGTCGGCGGCACCATCCTGACCATCCGTCCCAAGCAGGTCAGGCGCGCCCGGGACCGTGCCCGAGCCACCGGCAAGCCCCACAACGAGGCCCGGAGCACCTTCGTCAAGATCATGGTCCGCGAACTTGCGGACCAGTTGAAGGACAAGCTGGAGAAGTCCTCCGGCGCCGGCAACAACATCGATCGGTCCTACCTGGCGGAGGACGTCCGGACCTCCCGTGACGTGAGGATCGCGCTCAACCTGTGCTGGATGCCGCTGACCCCGGAGAAACTGCTCTCGGACCTGTTCTCCAAGCCGGAGCACCTGGACATGGCGGCGCCGTTCCTCAAGCCCAAGCACCGCCGTCGCCTGCTGCGCGCGGCGGACGCACCCTGGACCGAGGCGGACGTCCCCCTGCTGGACGAGGTCGCGGAACTGCTCGGGGAGCTCGACGCCAGCGCGGGCCGCGGCAAGGCGGGACTCGAGGTTGAGCGCAAGCGGAACCTGGCGAACGCCGAGGCGTCCCTGAAGAACGTCAACGCCATGCTGGAGGACCTCGGCGTGGACGGCGTGGTGACCGCCGAGGCCCTGGCCGACGTCAACGAGGCGGGCGACCGGTACGTCTCCGCGTCCGAGCGGGCCTCCACCGATCGCACCTGGACCTACGGGCACGTCGTGGTGGATGAGGCCCAGGAGCTCTCACCCATGCAGTGGCGTCTGCTGATGCGGCGCTGCCCCATGAAGTCGTTCACGATCGTCGGTGACATCGCCCAGGCGTCCTCAGCGGCCGGTGTCACCTCCTGGGCAGAGGCCCTGGAGCCGTTCGTGCAGGACCGCTGGCGACTGGAGGAACTGACGGTCAACTACCGCACCCCGGCCCGGATCACCCGGCTGGCCGCCCGGGTGGCCCAGGAGGCCGGGCTGCCGGTCTCCTCGCCGCAGGCCGTGCGCGAGGGCGACTGGCAGCCCACGGTGCAACAGGTGCCCGAGGCACAGGCGGTCGGCGCGCTGATGGCCGGGGTGGCCGAGGACCTCGAGAGGATCGACGGCGGACTGCTCGCCGTGATCGCCCCGGCGTCCCTCGAGCGGCGCATCGCGGGACTGCTGGCCGAACGCTATGGTGACCGGGTCGGATCCGGTGGCGGTGGCCTGGGCCAGGACATCGTCTCCACCACCCCGGGTGAGGCCAAGGGGCTGGAGTTCGACGCGGTCGTGCTGGTGGAACCGGCACAGATCGTCGCCGAGACCGGTGGCGTCGTCGGGGACCTGTACGTCGCCATGACCCGGTCCACCCAGACCCTGCGCGTCCTCGCCACCGGCGAGTTGCCGGCGGGTCTGGACGAGGCCTGACCGGATCACCTCACCCGCCGCCGACCTCCACCCCACCCCGGGATCGTCCCCAAGACCGTTCCACCCCCAGTTCCGAAACGACGCACGCACCGAGAGGCAGCATCCGTGACCACCACGTCCACCGCACCGCAGGACCGCCAGCCGGAGGGCGCCCCCGCGCAGCCCCAGCCTGCGAACCCTGCCCTGGCCGGCCAGTCGAACGATCCCTCGTTCCCGAACATCTGGCAGGAGCTGAAGTGGCGCGGACTCGTGCATGTCTCCACGGATGAGACCGCGCTCGAGGAGGTGCTGTCCGGGGACCCGATCACGTACTACTGCGGTTTCGACCCCACGGCCCCCTCGCTGCACCTGGGCAACCTGGTCCAGATCCTGGTCCTGCGCCGGCTGCAACTGGCCGGTCACAGGCCGCTCGGGCTGGTCGGCGGTTCCACCGGGCTCATCGGTGATCCGCGGCAGACGGCCGAGCGGGTGCTCAACGACCGGGAGACCGTCGGCGAGTGGGTGGGCTACCTACGTGGCCAGATCGAGCGGTTCCTGTCCTTCGAGGGGGACAACGCGGCCCGCATGGTCAACAACCTGGACTGGACGGGGCAGCTCAGCGCCCTGGACTTCCTGCGGGACATCGGCAAGCACTTCCGCGTGGGCACGATGATCCGGAAGGAGACCGTGGCCAAGCGCCTGCACTCGGACGAGGGCATCTCCTACACGGAGTTCTCCTACCAGGTGCTGCAGGGCATGGACTACCTGAACCTGTACCGCGACTACGGCTGCATGCTCCAGACCGGCGGCTCCGACCAGTGGGGCAACCTCACCTCTGGAACGGACCTGATCCGCAAGGTCGAGGGAGCCGCGGCACACGCCTTCGGCACCCCGCTGATCACCAACGCGGACGGCACGAAGTTCGGCAAGTCCGAGGGCAACGCCATCTGGCTGGACGCGCGCATGTGCTCGCCGTACACCTTCTACCAGTTCTGGCTGAACACCGCGGACGCGGACGTGATCAGCCGGCTGAAGGTCTTCACCTTCCTGCACCGGGACCGGATCGAGGAGCTCGAGGCCAAGGTCCGGGACGAACCGTTCCGTCGCGAGGCCCAGAAGACCCTGGCCTGGGAGGTCACCTCGCTGGTGCACGGGGAGGAGGCCGCGCGCAAGGTCATCGATGCCTCCGCGGCCATCTTCGGCCAGGGTGACCTGGCGGCCGTGGACGAGGCCACCCTCGCCGCCGCCACCGCCGAGCTCCCGACGGCGGCCCCCGGCCTGGGCGCCGGTGGCCCGGTGGGCATCGTCGAGCTGCTGGTGGCCACCGGGTTGTCCGGCTCCAACTCCGAGGCGCGCCGCACGGTCGCCGACGGTGGCGCCTCGGTCAACAACGTCAAGGTCACCGACGCCGAACAGGCCTTCGGGGGCGAACAGGCCCTGCACGGGCGCTACCTGCTGGTGCGCCGCGGCAAGAAGAACATGGCGCTGGTGGACCTGTCCGCCTGAGTGACGGTTCCGTGTCCACCCGGTGAAATCAGCGGCCCGCACGGGCCCGTCGGCAGCGGAGGCGGCGTGCGGATGGCAGAGTGGACGGCGTGACCGATTCCGTGCGACCTGGCGGCCCCGCGTCCGCTGTCCCCGGGGCGCCCACCGCCTCGGACCTGGAGGAGCTTCGCGTCCAAGTGCAGGAGCTCATCGACGGCGCGCGCGCCGCCGAGGCCGAACAGGCGGACCGGATCGGGCGGGTCAGGCCCGAGCACCGGGACAGTGCCGCGAACCTCGTGCACTACGTCTGGCTCCGCGGCAGGGACATCCGCACGCTCCAGGGCCGGCTCGCCGCCCTCGGACTGTCCTCACTGGGACGGCTGGAGTCCCGGGTACTGCCCACGTTGCAGGCGATCGCCGCCACCCTCGAGGGCCTCCGGCTGGCCCGCGCCGTCTCCGAGGGTGAGCCCGGCACCTCAGCGCGAACCGCTGCCGGCGCCGTCGGGACCGGGACGGGCCGGGCCGCCGGATGGCCGGACATGGACGCCGGGCCGGACCGGCTCCGGCAGAACGCGACCAGCCTGCTCGGCCCCAGCCCCGAGGAACGGATCTCCAGGATCATGGTGACCTTCCCGTCCCAGGCCGCCACCGACCCGGGGCTCGTGGCCGAGATGCTCCAGGCCGGCATGGACATGGCCCGCATCAACTGCGCCCATGACGGCCCGGACGAGTGGGCCGCCATGATCCGGCACCTCAGGTCCGCCGAGGGGCTGCCGGTCGTGGACGGTGCAGACGGTCACGGGATTCCTCCACACCAGGGGCGTTTCAGCCGCGGGGGAGAACCGGCACCGGACCGCTGCCTCGTGGCCATGGACCTGGCCGGCCCCAAGCTGCGCACCGGCCCCATCGCGCCCGGTCCCGAAGTGCTCAAGATCAGGCCGGAGCGTTCGACCACCGGGCAGGTCGTCGAACCGGCCACGGTGGTCCTGGTCGCCTCCGGACAGGGAGCGGACGCGGCCGGTGCGGGGAACGGCAGCGCCGGCACCGACGGGGACGGTGTCGATCCGGCGCAGCGCGTCCCCGTCCGGGACCCGCGATGGGTGGCCGCCCGCGCGGTGGGGGAGACCCTGCGCTTCACGGACGCCCGCGGTTCGGCCCGGTCCATGACGGTCGCCGCCCGCGAACCGGGCCGGCTCATGTGCGAGATGGCGCAGACCGCGTACTTCATGCCCGGGGTCGTGCTCTACGCGGCCGACGGCACGCTCACCGAGGTCGCGGGACTGCCGGCGAAGGAGCAGCGCCTGTTCGTGCGCCCCGGCGAACAGGTCGTCCTGACCAGGTCCCTGGAGCCGGCCCAGCCGGTTCACGGTGGTCCTCACCGGATCGGCTGCTCGCTTGCCCAGGTGTTCGAGGACGCCGAGCCGGGCCAGCGCATCCATTTCGACGACGGGAAGATCAGTGGCGTGATCACCGGCGTCAGCCCCGAGGAGATCGAGGTGCGCGTGGAGTCGGCCGGGGTGGCCGGGACCAGGCTCAAGGCGGAGAAGGGCATCAACCTCCCGGACACGCACCTGGACATTCCGGCACTGACCGAGGACGACCTCGCGGCGCTGCCGTTCGTGGCGGCACACGCGGACATCGTCAACCTGTCCTTCGTCCGGACCCCGGCAGACGTGGTCGACCTGATGGAGCGACTGACCGCCCTCGGTCGTGAGGACCTGGACGTGGTGCTGAAGATCGAGACCGTGGAGGCCTTCGAGAACCTTCCGCAGATCCTGCTCGAGGCCATGCGCTGGCCGGACGTCGGCGTGATGATCGCCCGCGGTGACCTGGCAGTGGAGGCCGGCTTCGAGCGGATGGCGGAGGTGCAGGAGGAGATCCTGTGGTTGTGCGAGTCCGCGCACGTCCCGGTGATCTGGGCGACCCAGGTCCTGGACTCGCTCGCCCGGACCGGGTTGCCGAGCCGTGCCGAGGTCACCGATGCCGCCATGGCCGAGCGCGCCGAGGCCGTGATGCTGAACAAGGGCCCCTTCGTGGTGGACACGATCGTCTTCCTGTCCGGCGTCCTCGGGCGCATGCAGGAGCACGTGTCCAAGAAGCGTACGCTGCTCCGGCAATTGCGTTCCTGGGACCTGCTCTCCGAGGACGTCGTCGGCCCCGGAACCCGGGGGAACGGCATCAGTGGGCCACCCCGGGACCGGGTCGCCGACTAGGCCCCGGGCCACGGATCCCCCTGGGGAGACGTGCCTCACAATGGCGAACGGATGTCAGCAGGAGGGATCGAGAACCCCGGAATTCCGGGGGTTATGGGGGTACGGACCACCCCAGCCCGCGATTTGGCACCGCTGCGGAAGCGTGTGTATAGTTCTTCAAGTCGCCAGCCGCGAAAGCGGGAAATCGGCGGCCAAACCCAGACTGAATGAAGGCCTAGACTGGTGCGCCCTGAGGGTGTAACGTCGGTGGCCCGGAGGAAGTCTGGGGGACCGCGGTGAGCACCGGGTGAACATGGCGGAAACGCCGGTTTGACGGAATGGAAACCGCAGTCTACAGTAATAGATCGCAGATGAGAAAAGCGAAGATGTTCCGGGTTTTCCTGGTTTCTTGGTGAGTACTCATGATGTGCCTGTTGTTTGAGAACTCAATAGTGTGCCAAGTTTGTTGATGCCAATGTATTTGATTGGTTGAATGGGCTGTCTGCCGCACCCCCGTGTGGTGGATGGTTTTTTTGCCAT
>JAPFFX010000062.1 GCA_026645375.1 Citricoccus sp. WCRC_4
CAGCTCCTCGGGAGTCCCGTCCTCGACGATCCGCCCGTCGTGGACCACGAGCACGCGGTCGGCGATCTCCACGGTGGACAGCCGGTGCGCGATGATCAGCGCCGTCCGGTCGCCGAGCAGCCGCTCCAGGCCGGACTGCACCAGGCGCTCGCTGGGCAGGTCCAGGGACGAGGTCGCCTCGTCCAGGATCAGGACCGCGGGGTCGGCGAGGAACGCGCGGGCGAAGGACACGAGCTGCCGCTGCCCGGCGGACAGCCGCCCGCCGCGCTTGGTGACGTCGGTGTCGTAGCCCTCGGGCAGGGACAGGATGAACTCGTGGGCACCCACGGCACGCGCCGCGGCCTGGATCTCCTCGTCCGAGGCATCGGGCCGGCCCAGCGCGATGTTCTCGGCCACCGAGCCGGAGAACAGGAACGCCTCCTGCGTCACCATCACCACGTTGCGCCGCAGGTCGGCGGCGGAGAGCCGGTCCAGCTCCACCCCGTCCAGGGTCAGCGAGCCGGAGGTCAGGTCGTAGAAGCGCGCGATGAGCTTGACCAGCGTGGACTTGCCGGCGCCGGTCTGACCGACCACGGCCACGGTCTGTCCGGCCGGGATCGTCAGGTCGAACGCGGGCAGGATCACCTCGCCCTCGCCGTAGCCGAACTGGGCGTCGCGGAACTCCAGGCGTCCCTGCGCCGTCGGCAGCGGCACCGGGGTGGGGGACTCCCGCACGGTGGGCGCCTCCTCGAGCAGCCCGGAGACCTTCTCCAGGGCGGCGGTGGCGGACTGGAACGAGGAGTAGAACATCGCCACCTGCTCCATCGGCTGGAACACGCGCTTGCCGGCCAGCAGCAGGGCCACCAGCACGCCCACGGCCAGGGTGCCGTCCAGCACGCGGAACCCGCCGAGGACCAGCAGGGTCACCACGGTCAGGTTGCCGGTGACCAGCAGGGTCGGCTGGAGCACGCCGAACAGGTTCAGCGAGTGCACCATGTCGTCGCGGTACTTCGAGGCCAGCCGGTCGTAGGTCTCGTCGTTCGTCCGCTCCTTGCGGAACGCCTGCACCGCGCGGATGCCGGTCATGGTCTCCACGAAGTGCACGATCATCCGTGCGGAGGACACCCGGGACTCCCGGTACACCGCCTCCGAGCGGACCTGGTACCAGCGCACGGCGATCGCCACGGGCACGAAGGCCACGAGCAGCACCAGCCCGGAGCGCCAGTCCAGCACGAAGACCGAGATCGTGGTGAACAGCATGAACATCAGCCCGGACACCAGCGAGGACACGCCCTGGTCCAGCAGCTCACGCAGCGAGTCCAGGTCCGAGGTCTGCCGCGAGATCACCCGGCCGGAGGTGTAGCGCTCGTGGAACTCCAGGCTGAGCCGCTGCGTGTGCCGGAAGACCCAGACGCGCAGGTCCAGCAGCATCGCCTGGCTCACCCGGGCGGTCAGCCACGTGTAGGTGCCCAGCAGCAGCCCGGCCGTCAGCGCGGCCGCCACGTAGGTCCCCCCGACGGCGGCCAGCACGGGGGCGGGGGAGCCTCCGGCCCGCAGCGTGGAGACGACCTGCGGCAGCCCCCAGTCGATGCCCCAGGCGATGATCAGCGGGAACGACGCGCGGGCGGCATTGGAGACCACCACGAGCACCGCGGTCAGGATGAGCTTCCACCGGACCGGCCGGGCCAGGTCCTTGAGCAGGGTCCAGGACCGTGCCCGCACGTAGCGCCGCTCGGTGGCATCCAGGTCCAGGCGCTCCTCGCCCCGGGTGCCCAGGAGGGTGGCGTCCCGGCGGCTCATGCCCGGTCTCCTTCGGTGCCGGTCATCGCGGTGATCGCTCCGGAGTCCATGACCGACTCGATGGAACGGTCGGCCTCGAAGCTGGAGATGATGAAGCGGTAGTCGGCGGAGCGGGCCAGCAGCTCGGCGTGGGTGCCCACGTCCAGGATCCGCCCGTCCTGCAGCACGGCCACCCGGTCGGCCAGCGCCACCGTGGAGGGCCGGTGGGCCACGATCAGCGTGGTGGTCCCGGCCAGCACGCTCCGCAGCCGCCGGGTGACCTCCTCCTCGGTGCGCACGTCCAGGGCGGAGAGCGGGTCGTCCAGCACGAGGACCTCGGGCCGCGCGGCGATGGCCCGCGCGAGGGCGATGCGCTGGCGCTGACCGCCGGACAGGCTCAGCCCCTCCTCGCCGATCTCGGTGTCGAGCCCCTCCGGCAGCCGGTGGGCGAACTGGGCCTGGGCCGTGTCCAGGGCCAGGTCCAGCAGGTTCTGGGCCGCCGCCGGGTCCGCGAGCACCTGCTCGGGCGCGCCGAGCAGGACGTTGTTCCGGATGGAGTCGGAGAACAGGGTGGAGTCCTCGAACGCGATCGAGACCCGGCGTCGCAGTTCCACCAGTTCGTACTCCCGCACGTCCCGGCCGCCCACCAGCACCTGCCCGGCGGTGACGTCGTAGAGCCGGGGGACCAGCTGGACCAGGGTCGACTTGCCGGAACCGGTCAGCCCCACCAGGGCCATCGTCTCCCCGGGCCGCAGTTCCAGGGTGATGTCCCGCAACAGGGGCTCGGCACCCTCGGGGGCGTCGGGGTAGCGGAACCGGACGCCGCGGAAGGCGAGGGCGCCGGGGGTGCCGGGGGCGCCGTCGTCGGGGATCCCCTCCGGGTCGGCGATGTCGACCGGGGTGTCCATGACCTCGGCGTGCCGGTCGATGGCGGTCTTGGCGGACAGGGACATGCCCATCAGCTGCCCGACGGACTCCACCGGGCCGGCCAGCACCGCGGTGGTGGCGAAGAACCCGGCCACGGCGCCCACCGTCAGGTCCCCGGTGGCCACGAGGTAGATGCCGACGGCCAGGGACAGCCCGATGACCGTCTCGGGCAGGGCCACGATCAGCGAGATGAACTTGGAGAGCACGGCGGCCTTGTGGACCTCGGTGCCGCGCAGGGTGTCGGCCTGGCCACGGAAGCCCTCCAGCGCCTCCCCGCCGCGGCCGAAGGCCTTGAGCACCCGGATGCCGTGCACGGACTCCTCGACGGTGGTCGCCAGGTCACCGGCCTGGTCCTGCGAGAGCCGGGAGGCGGCGCGGAAGTCATTGCGGAAGTGGAAGGAGCGCCACATGATCGGCACGGCCCCGGCCAGGTAGATCAGCGCCAGCACCCAGGAGGTGGTGAACAGCAGCACCAGGCCCACCACGATCGTCACGATGGAGACCACGAACATCACGGTGCCGAACGCGATCCACCGCCGCAGCAGGGACAGGTCCCCCACGGACCGGGAGAGCAGCTGGCCCGAGGGCCACGAGTCGTGGAAGGACACCGGCAACCGCTGCAGCCGCCGGAACAGGGCGACCCGGGCACGGTTCTCCACTCCCGCGGCCGGGGGCAGGATGAAGAAGCGGCGCAGGTAGACCAGCGCACCCTCGGCCACCCCGAGCACGGTCATGATGACCACGGCCGTCCACACGTCCGAGGCGTCCCCGCCGGGGCGCAGCACCGAGTTGACCAGTTGCTGGATCACCTGGGGGATGGCCAAGGCCACGAGCCCGGCCAGCATCGCGGAGGCGAGCCCGGCGCCCCAGCGCCAGCGGATGCCCTCCAGGTAGGGGGAGAGCCGCCGGAGGGCCTCGGCGAGGCTGCGCTCCTCGCCCCGCACGCGCCGCAGGGATGGACGGGCGGGCGTGGACACGGCAGGACCTCCGGGTCGAGGGGGTGGGCGATCCACCATCCTACGGGCGCCCGCGACGTTCTGAAAGACTCCTTTGAAGCAGGTCAGCGCGGGACGACGTCCAGGACCACGGCCTCGGGCCGGCACGCGAACCGGAAGGGCGCCTTGGGGGAGGTGCCGATGCCCGCGGAGACCTCGAGGGGGACGGTGCGGCCGTCGAGGCTCCACTGCGTCAGTCCCGAGGCCTGCCACGTGGGCAGGTCGCAGTTGGTGACGAGGGCACCGTACCCGGGCACGCAGACCTGGCCGCCGTGCGTGTGCCCGGCGAAGATGACGTCGGCGCCGTCCTCGACCATCGCGTCCAGTACCCGCCGGTAGGGGGCGTGGGTGACGCCGATCCTCAGCGACCGGGCCGGCGTCGCACTGGACCCGCGGAAGCCGGGCCAGGCGTCGCGGTCCAGGTGCGGGTCGTCGGTGCCGGCCAGGTCGAGCCGGATGCCCTGCAGCACCACGGACGTGTTCCGGTTGGACAAACCGGTCCAACCGCGGGCCTCGAAGGCGTTGAACAGCTGGTCTGCGGGCAGCCGGACCCGGTCGGGGTCCTGCCGGGACGGCCCCGCGAGGTAGCGCAGCGGGTTGGCCGGCTGGGGCGCGTAGTAGTCATTGGAGCCGGGGACGAAGACGCCGGGGACGTCCAGCAGTGGGCCCAGGGCCTGCAGCAGCGGGCGGATCGAGGCGGGGGAGGCGATGTTGTCCCCGGTGTTCACCACCAGGTCCGGCTGGAGCGTGTGCAGCGTGGACAGCCACTGGAGCGTGTCCGCGTGGGTCGGCATCAGGTGGATGTCGGACAGGTGCAGGACCCGGAACGGCCGGCCCCCGGGAGGCAGGATCGGCAGCCGCTCGGTGCGGATCGCGAAGTTCCGCGCCTCCACCAGGGTGCCCCAGGCCAGGGCCGCCGCACCGGACAGGGCACCGGCCCCGGCCACTGCGGCCGGGATGGCCCACGCCCTGCGCGTACCGGTCACCTTCTCAGCCCCCACGGCGGGCCTCCTTACTCGGTTTACTCGGTCGAGACGACAGTGTTGGGATCGTAGTACGGACGGGGTCCACCGTAGTTGCCGACCGGGATTTTCTCGCCGCCCTCGCGCGATCCCTCGGTGCGGGGATCAGAGCTCGGACCGTCGAACTCGGTGAAGTCGTCGGTCGGGTAGTTCCCCGCCACGTCCCGCATGTAGTCGGCCCACATCGGCCCGGCGATGATGGAGCCCCAGACGTCGTCGTAGGTGATGCCGGCGATCCGCTTGCCCTCCAGGGACACCTGGTTCCGGAAGTTCCCGACCCACGAGGCCGTGGTCAGGCCGGTGGTGGAGCCGATGAACCAGGTGGACGAGGACCAGTTGTTCGTACCGGTCTTGCCGGCGATCTCGAACGGCATGTCCGTGGCGATCCGCTCGGAGGCGATCGCCTTGAGGGTGTTGTTCAGTTCGGCCACCTCCTGGGAGTCCGCGACCTTCTCGCACTCCACCGGGGGCACCTGGTAGGTGTTGCCCCGGGTGTCGGTGACCTCGGAGATGACGCGGGGCGCGCAGTAGTTGCCGTCGTCCGCCAGGGTGGCGTAGGCGGCGGCCATCATCAGCGGCGACACCTCCTCCGAACCCAGCACGAAGGACGGGTTCCGCGGATCGATGGACTCGCCGGTGCCGGCGTTCTGGATGCCCACCCGGTCCAGGAGCCCGGTGATGGCGCACAGGTCCTGGGTGTGGGCCGCCGCCACGGTGGCGGTGTTGATGGACCAGTACAGCCCGTAGTCCGCGCGCATCGGCTTGTTCATGTCGGCGATCGCGTTGCGCACGGTCCATCCGCTGCCGTCGACCAGGAGCGGGATGGTCCCGCCCTCACCACAGGAGCCCTTGAACCGTGTGTAGGTGGGGTACTCGTTGATCCGCGCGTCGAGGGTGTCCGCCATGGAGTGTCCGGACTCGATGAACGAGAGGAACACGAAGGGCTTCATGGTGGAGCCGGCCTGGAACCCGGCGCCGCCGCCCATGGGCTTGTTCACGTTGAAGTTGATGGTGGTGCCGCCCTCTGACTCACCCGGGTCATAGGTCGTGTTCTGCGCCATGGCGCGGACGTTGCCGGTACCCGGCTCGACCGTGACGAGGGAGGCTCCCAGCTCGCCGACCGTACCGCGGTCGCTCTCGAAGGTGGTGTACGGGGCGTTCTCGCGGGCGACCTTCTCCGCCTCCTTCTGGAGCGTGGAGTCCAGGGTGGTGGTGATCTGCAGCCCGCCGCGGTCCAGCAGCCGCTGGCGGGACTCGACGTCCGGGCCGAACGCCTCGGAGGTTTCCACGGTGCGCTTGACGTAGTCACAGAAGTAGTTGCCGAAGTCGGCGGACATGCACCCGGAGGACAGCGGGGTGACGTCCAGCGTGATCTCCGTGGCCACGGCCTGGTCGTGGGTGGCCTGGTCGATCTTGCCGGTGCGCAGCATGGCGGCCAACACCGTGTTGCGGCGCTCCAGGGCGCCGTCCGGGTTGTTCACCGGGTTGTAGCCGTTGGGGGACTGCACCATGCCGGCGAGCAGCGCCGACTCCGGGATGGTGAGGTCCTTCGCGCTCTTGTTGAAGAAGTAGCGGGAGGCGGCCTCCACGCCGTAGACGCGGCCGGAGAACAGCACGATGTTCAGGTAGCCCTCGAGGATCTCGTCCTTGGTCATCTCCTTCTCGATGGCCACGGCGAGCTTCATCTCACGCAGCTTGTCCGCCACGTTCTTCGTGCCGGAGATGGTGGTGCGCTCGTTGTTGAGGTACTGAGCGTTGACCAGGACGTTGTTCACGTACTGCTGCGTGAGGGTGGAGGCGCCCTGCGTGGTGTCCGAGGTGGCGTTGTTGACGAGGGCGCGGGTCAGGCCGCGGGGGTCCACGCCGCCGTGCTCGTAGAAGCGCTCGTCCTCGATCGCGACGATCGCGTCCTTCATGTTGTCCGAGATCTCGTCCAGTTCGACCGGGACCCGGTTCTCCGCGTAGAAGGTGGCCAGGACGTTCCCGTCCTTGTCCAGCACGCGGGAGGGCACCGAGAGCGGCTCCTCCTTCAGTTCCGCCGGCAACTGGTCCAGCATCTCACCGCCGGCCGTGGCCGTGGCCCCACCCATCGCGGCGGCGGGCAGCAGCAGCCCCGCCGCGAGCACGCCACACAGGGCGCTGACGCCGAGGAAGGCGACGATCTTGCCCAGCGTGGTGGCAGTGTCGAAGAAGGGGGACTTGCGGTTGACCATGGGGGCGATTCTACCGGCAGCATTATCCCCCGCATGATCCCCCGCGCGTGAGGGCGGTCCGGCTAGGGTGGAGCCCATGACAACCTGGGAATACCTGATCACCCCGCTGCCCCTGCACACCCCCAAGCAGGTCCTGGACCTGCACGGCTCCGAGGGCTGGGAGCTGGTCACCGTGATGACCGGCCCCGAGGGCGGCGCGGTGGCCTACCTGAAGCGGCCGAAGCAGTGACCGGGGCACAGTCGGCGGTGGAGACCCGCCTCGCCGAGCTCGGGCTGACCCTGCCGCCGGTGACCGCTCCCGTGGCCGCCTACGTGCCCGCGATCCTCGACGGCGACCGGGTGCACACTTCCGGCCAGCTGCCGTTCCAGGGTGGGCAGCTGGGGGCCACCGGCAAGGTCGGTGCTGAGGTGGACCCGACGCGGGCCGCCGAGCTGGCCGCCGTCTGCGCGGTCAACGCGCTGGCCGCCGTGAAGTCCGTGATCGGTGACCTCGACCGCGTGGAGCAGGTCGTCAAGGTGGTCGGGTTCGTCGCCTCCGACCCCTCGTTCACGGGCCAGCCGCAGGTCATCAACGGTGCCTCCGAGCTGCTGGGCCAGGTGTTCGGCGAGGCCGGCGCCCACGCCCGCTCCGCGGTCGGGGTGGCCGTGCTGCCGCTCGACGCGCCGGTCGAGGTCGAGATCTCCGTCCGCATCCGCTGAACCGCTCCGGAAGGGCGCACATGACCGAACCGTTTGCCCCGCGCACCGGCATGGCGGTGGGGCACGGTCCGGTCCACCGCCCGGTCCGGCCTCCGCGACGCCGCCGGTTCGAGCTGCCCGAGGACCAGCAGGCCGCGGCCCGCAGCTGGCTGGTCCACGGGGAGCGGCGGCCGCGGGCGGCCCGCCGTGCCTCCTCGGTGGCGATCGTCCGGGACGGGCTCAACGGCGTCGAGACCCTGCTGCGCTACCGCTCCGGTGCCACGCCACTGGGTGCCGTGGCGTTCCCCGGCGGCTCGCTGGAGCCGTCCGACGAGGACGAGTGCGACTGGTACGGTCCGACGCCGGCCCAGTGGGCCCGCGTGCTGGGACTGGAGGACCACCGGCTCGCCCGCCGGCACGTGGCCGGCGCGATCCGCGAGCTCTTCGAGGAGACCGGCATCCTGCTGGCCGGCACGGACCCGCACTCGGTGGTGGAGAACCCCGGGGGCGGGGAGTGGATGGAGGCCCGCCGGGCCCTCGACGAGCAGCAGACCACCCTCCCGGCGCTGCTGAACCGGCGCGGCCACGGGCTGCGGACGGACCTGCTGAGGGCGGTGGGGCGCTGGCACAGCCCGCACTTCGCGCACCGCCGCTTCGACACCCAGTACTTCGCCGTGGCCGTGCCGCACGGCCAGGACGCCACGCTGCTGGCGGGGAAGGGCCTGTGGGCCGAGTGGATGCCGGCCGGCCTGGTGCTTGCCGGCCGGCAGGGCACGCGGCTGGGGGACGGGATCGGCCGGCCGGAGACCCTCGGCCGCCGGCTCGGGGCGCTGACCGTTCCCGCGGTGGAACTGCTGCTGGAGCGGATGGCCACCGCCGGGTCGACCGTGGAATTCCTGATGGGCCTGACCATCCGCGGCAGCGTGCCCGAGTACACCCCGGAGCTCCTGGACACCCTGGAACTCGAGGTCACCCTGCCCGGTGGCCGCTGGGGACGCTAGGCCCTCAGCGGGAGCGCTGGCGCAGGCGCTGCAGGTCCAGGACGACGACGGCGCGGTTCTCCAGGCGGATCCAGCCGCGCTGCACGAACTCGGCCAGGGCCTTGTTCACGGTCTCGCGCGAGGCGCCGACCAACTGGGCCAGTTCCTCCTGGGTGAGGTCGTGGGCCACCAGCAGGCCGTCGGCGGCCGGCCGGCCGAAGCGGTCGGCCAGGTCCAGCAGGGCCTTGGCCACGCGGCCCGGCACGTCCGAGAAGACCAGGTCCGCCAGCGACTCGTTGGTCTTGGACAGGCGCTGGGCCAGGGCCCGCAGCAGCTGCATCGAGACCTCGGGGGTGGACTGGATGACCTTGCGCAGGTTGTCGTGGCGCAGCCCGGCCAGCCGGGTGGCGGACACTGCGGTGGCCGAGGCGGTGCGCGGCGCCGGGTTGAACAGCGCCATCTCACCGAAGATCTCACCCGGGCCGAGGACGGCCAACAGGTTCTCGCGGCCGTCCGGGGCCGTGCGGCCGAGCTTGATCTTGCCGGACATGATGACGTAGAGCTGGTCGCCCTGGTCACCCTCGTGGAAGGCGGAGGCGCCCCGGGAGAGCTCGACCTCCGTCAGTTCCGTGGTCAGGGCCGAGAAGACCTCGTCATCCAGGTTGGTGAACAGCGGGGCCTTGCGCAGTACCTCGAGATCCATGTGTCCTTCGTCCTCACTGTTGACAGGCGTGTACGGGCATGCCGCCGGAAACGACATGCAATGACTCACGGACCATTCTGCCCCATGCCCGGTCATCGTGACGGTAAAATGGGTTCTCACGCGTGCGCCGGGGGGCGGGGCGCAGGATGGAGGAGTACTCGGTGCTCGGACTGACCTGGCTGGACTGGGTGCTGCTCGTCGTCCTGCTGGTCTTCCTCCTGGCGGGGTACCGCCGGGGCTTCTGGGTGACGCTCGGCACCATCGTCGGGCTGGTCGCCGGTGCGGCCGCCGCGTTCTTCTCGATCCCCCTGGTCTCCGACTGGGTGCCGGATCCGTCGTGGCGACTGATCGCGATCATCGCCGCGGCCCTCGTGCTGGTGCTGATCGGCCAGGCCATCGGCTCCGGGATCGGCCGCGCCATCCGGCTGCGCATGGCCCTGCCGGCCCTGCGCACCGCCGACCGCCTGGCCGGGGCCGTGGTCAACACCGGCGTGGCGGCGGGCCTGATCGCCTTCCTGGCCTTCTCCGCGTCCTCGATGGGGCTGCCGCCGGTGACCAGCGCGATCTCCCAGTCCCGCGTCATCACGGTCATCAACGCCGGGGTCCCGGAATCGGCCAAGACGATCATCGCCCAGGTGCGTTCCACCGTCGCCGGTTCCGACGTGGTCCCCGAACTGGAGGAGCCGATCGTCTCCGCCACGCCCACCGCCGACCCCACGGCCCCGGAACCGGGCAATGCGATCGACCTGGCGCGGGCCTCGGTGGTGCGGATCAGCGGCACCGCGTTCGTGTGCGGGCAGAACCAGACCGGTTCCGGCTTCGCCGTCACGGACGACCGGGTGGTGACCAACGCCCACGTGGTCTCCGGCCTGACGGAGCCGGCCGTGGAGGACGCCGAGGGCACCGTCTACGCCGGCCGGGTCGTGCACTTCGACGCCGCACGTGACCTGGCCGTGGTGGCCGTGGACGACGCCGACCTGCCCACGCTGGACACCGGGGCGGAGATGACCGACGGTGACAGCGGCTACATCATGGGCTACCCCTCCGGGGGGCCGTTCTGGATGGGCCCGGCCGAGGTCCAGGCACGCGGGGAGGTCACCGTGAACAACATCTACGGTGGGGATCCCGGCCCGCTGGACATCTACCAACTGAACGCGGACGTCCAGCTGGGCAGCTCCGGCGGTCCGCTGCTGGACGACGCCGGCGACGTGGCCGGCGTCGTCTTCGCCCGGGCCGCCGGGGACGTCAAGGTCGGCTACGCCATCACCGGCGAGGAGGCCGAGGCGGTGCTGACCGGGGCCGGGCAGATGGAGGAGACCGTCTCCACCGGCCAGTGCATCCAGGGCGGCTGACTACCGGGACCTGACGTGCAGGTCTGGGGGCGGGAAAGTGTACGCGCACGGAGGACTGCACTAGTGTGGTCGCCACCACTTTCCGCACCGCAGCGCTGAACCGCACCGCCTCTCCATCCTCAGGGGGCGGACCGTGGCCCTGCGCGGCCGAGGCACTGACCGGGAGGGACCGTGTCGTCCACCACCGCATCACCCCAGAAGGCGAGCCGCGAGCAATTCGCCGGCCGCTGGGCGTTCATCTTCGCCGCCATCGGGTCCGCCGTCGGACTCGGCAACATCTGGCGCTTCCCCTATGTCGCCTACGAGAACGGCGGCGGAGCCTTCATCGTCCCGTACCTGGTCGCCCTGCTGACGGCCGGCATCCCGCTGCTGTTCTTCGACTACGCGATCGGCCACCGCTTCAAGGGCTCACCCCCGCTGGCGTTCCGGCGGCTCAGCAAGTGGACGGAGTCGATCGGCTGGTGGCAGGTGCTGATCTGCTTCGTCATCGGCGTCTACTACGCGGCCATCATCGCCTACGCGGCCATGTACACCTGGTTCTCCTTCGGGGAGCGGTGGGGCGATGACCCGGAGGCGTTCTTCTTCGGCGAGTACCTGCAGGTGGCGGAGGACGTGGCGCCGAACCTGGAGTTCGTCCCCACGGTGTTCTGGCCCATGCTCGCGGTCTGGCTCATCGTGCTGGTGATCCTGGGGGTGGGCGTCAAGAAGGGCATCGCGATGGCCTCGCTCATCGGGATCCCGGTGCTGGTGGTCATGTTCGTCATCCTGGTGGTCGTGGCCCTGTTCCTGCCGGGTGCCCCCGAGGGGCTCAACGCCCTGTTCACCCCGAACTGGGAGGTGCTCACCGATCCCCAGGTGTGGATCGCGGCCTACGGCCAGATCTTCTTCTCCCTGTCCGTGGGCTTCGGCATCATGATCACCTACGCGTCCTACCTCAAGCGGCGGACCAACCTGACGGGCTCGGGCCTGATGGTGGGCTTCTCCAACTCGAGCTTCGAGATCCTCGCCGGCATCGGCGTCTTCGCGGCGCTGGGCTTCATGGCCCAGGCCAACGGGGTCGAGGTGGCCGAGGTGGTCACCAACGGCATCGGCCTGGCCTTCATCGCCTTCCCGACCATCATCTCCGAGGCCCCGGCCGGTGCCCTGATCGGCGTGCTGTTCTTCGGCTCCCTCGTCGTGGCGGGTTTCACCTCCCTGATCTCGATCCTCGAGGTGGTCGTCTCCGCGGTGAAGGACAAGCTGGGCTGGAACCGCTGGACCACGGTGATCGCGGTGGTCGGCACCGCCGGGCTGATCTCCCTGCTGCTGTTCAGCACCACCTCCGGCATCAACGTCCTGGACGTCACGGACGCCTTCGCCAACAACTTCGGCATCGTGGGCGCCGCCCTCGTGGCCGTCGTGGTGGTGTCCTGGCTCCTGCGCCGCCTGGACAACATGGTGAATCACCTCAACGCGGTGTCCTCGTTCCGCGTCGGCCGGGTCTACAAGGTGCTCGTGGCCGTGATCCTGCCCATCGTGCTGGCCTACATGTGGGTCTCCGACGTGGTGCTCAAGGCCACGGACGGCTACGGGGACCTGCCGTCCTGGTTCGTGGGCACCTTCGGCTGGGGCATGTCGATCGCACTGATCGTGATCGCCGTCCTGCTGTCCCTGCTCCCGTGGACCCAGAGGTCGGCCCTGCACAGCGAACTCAACGACAACCTCGAGACCGAGGACCTGCCGGATTTCCCGGAGCACGAGGGCACCGGCCCCGGCGTCCAGTGGGACACCGTCGGCCAGCACCATCACGCCGAGCACCCGAGAAAGGGACACTGACATGGATCCGATCGCCATCCTGTTCATGGGCATCGCCATCGTGGTGGTGTGGGGCGGCATGGTCGCCTCGCTCATCCACCTGCTGAAGAATCCGGACCACCTCTCGGGCGAGGAGGGCATTGCCCCCGGCCCGACGACCTGACCGGCGCCGGCAACGACGAAGGCCCCGGACCTCGCGGTCCGGGGCCTTCGTGCCGCTGCGGTTACTTGCGCAGCGACTGGGCGATCTGCTGCATGATCGTCGGGTCGGACAGGGTCGAGGCATCGCCCGGGTCCCGGCCCTCGGCCACGTCCTTGAGCAGGCGGCGCATGATCTTGCCCGAGCGGGTCTTGGGCAGCTCGGGCACCACCAGGATGTGCTTCGGCTTGGCGATCGCGCCGATCTCCTGTGCCACGTGGTTGCGCAGCATCTGCTCCGCCTCGGCCGGGTCGACCTCACCGGCCTCCTCGGTGACGATGACGAACGCGACGACGGCCTGGCCGGTGGTGGCGTCGGTGGCGCCGACCACGGCGGACTCGGCCACGATCGGATGGGAGACCAGGGCGGACTCGATCTCCGAGGTGGACAGCCGGTGGCCGGAGACGTTCATGACGTCGTCCACGCGGCCGGTGACCCAGACGTCCCCGTCCTCGTCCTTGCGGGCCCCGTCCCCGGCGAAGTACATGTCCTCGAACCGGGACCAGTAGGTGTCCTTGTAGCGCTCGGGATCGCCCCAGATGCCGCGGAGCATCGCCGGCCACGGGTCCCTGATCACGAGGAAGCCGGCCGAGTCATTGGGCAGGGAGTTGCCCGCCTCGTCCACCACGTCCACGGTGATGCCGGGCACGGGGACCTGGGCGGAGCCGGGCTTGGCGGCGGTGACGCCGGGCAGCGGGGCGATCATGTGCGCGCCGGTCTCGGTCTGCCACCAGGTGTCCACGATCGGGGCCGGGTCCTGCTTGCGCGGACCCGGGGTGACGGAGCCGTCGTCGTTCTTCGTCCCGGCCCCGGCGTTCGCGCCGATGACGTCCCGGTACCACATCCACGCCTCGGGGTTGATGGGCTCGCCCACCGAGCCCAGGACGCGGACGGAGGACAGGTCGAAGGAGTCCGGGATGGACCGGCCCCACTTCATCATGGTGCGGATCGCCGTGGGGGCGGTGTAGACGATGGTGATCCCGTACTTCTGCACCAATTCCCACCAGCGGCCGTTGTGCGGGAAGTCCGGCGTGCCCTCGTAGAGCACCTGGGTGGAGCCGTTCACCAGCGGGGCGTAGGCGACGTAGGAGTGCCCGGTGACCCAGCCGACGTCGGCGGTGCACCAGTACACGTCCGTCTCGGGGTGCAGGTCGAAGGTGTCCCGGTGGGTCACCGCAGTCTGGACCAGGTATCCGCCGGTGGTGTGCAGGATGCCCTTGGGCTTGCCGGTGGTCCCGGAGGTGTAGAGGATGAACAGCGGGTGCTCGGAGTCGTGCCAGACCAGTTCGTGCTCGTCGGAGGCGGCCCCGAGCGCGTCGTGCCACCACAGGTCCCGGCCCTCGGTCCACTCCACGTCCTGCTCGTTGCGGCGGACCACCAGAACGTTGGACACGGCGTGGCCGGGCGCGGAGAGGGCCGCGTCCACGGCGGGCTTGAGCATCGAGGGCTTGCCACGGCGCCAGGAGCCGTCGGCGGTCACCACGAGCTTGGCCTCGGCGTCGTCGATGCGCGAGCGCAGGGCATCGGCGGAGAAGCCGCCGAACACCACGGAGTGCACGGCGCCGATGCGCGCACAGGCGAGCATGGTGATGACGGCCTCGGGGATCATCGGCAGGTAGACGGCCACGCGGTCACCCTTGGTCACGCCGAGGGAGCCGAAGGCGTTGGCGGCGCGACGCACCTCGGCGGCCAGCTCCGCGTAGGTCCAGGTCCGGGTGTCCCCGGGCTCGCCCTCGAAGTGGATGGCCACGCGGTCGCCGTGGCCGGCCTCCACGTGGCGGTCCAGGGCGTTGTACGCGGCGTTGGTGGTGCCGCCCACGAACCACTTCGCGAACGGGGCCTCAGACCAGTCCAGGACCTCGGTGAAGTCCTGCTCCCAGTGCAGCACCTCACGGGCCTGGTCGGCCCAGTAGCCCAGCCGGTCGGCCGAGGCCTGCTCATAGCGGTCGGCGGTGGCCACCGCCTGCGCGGCGAACTGCTCGGAGGGCGGGAAGGTGCGCCTCTCCTCCAGGAGGGGGTCCATGGAGCCGGAGGCGGATTCGCCGGAAGTGGACGTCGACATGCGTACTCCTTCGGTGCGGAAGATCTCGTACCGGACCACGCCTGAGACGTTGGTGTAACGCTCATCACAGGGCCCGCAGGGACAGCCTAACGTCCGAGGCGATCGTGTGCAGAGCATTGCGCACGAAGACTGATTGAATGGTTCCAGAGACGATCACGGGCCTGAGGGGCCCCGACGGGGACATCAGGAGGACGCACATGAGCATCGCATCGCACCATGGCCGGAAGGTGCCTGCGCGCACCGGCGGGGGATTGCGGCTGGACCGCTGGGACCTGGGCTTCTTCCTCGCCGTCCTGGTGATCCTCGTGGGGTCCATCGTGCCGCTGGGCACCCTGCGGCAGAACCTGTGGAACACCCCCGGCGTGTTCTTCCTGGGCGTGGGCGTCGTGGTGCCCCTCGTGGCCGCCGGCCTGGTCCTGTCCCGGGGCATCAGCGGCCTGGACGGGCCCCGCGTGGGATCCCTGTCCACCGAGCAGTTCTGCCACGTGGCCTCCTGGCTCGCCCTGGCCTTCTTCTTCAGCAGCTTCGTCACCACGCTGCACCCGGCCTTCCTGATCGGTCTGCTCGGTGCGCTCGGCATGGTCCTCACCTCGCCGCTGCGTGGCCTGACGAGCCGCGTGCTCGCCTCGTCCGCGACGCGCCGTCCCCGGCCGGCCGCCGTCGTGGCCCCCGGGACTCCCGAGACCCGTGAGGCCCCCGAGACCTCCGAGGGCACGACGCCGGCCCCGCAACCGGGTGCGCCGGCCCCGGGCCCGTGGCCCACCCCCGCCGCGGTCGCCGCCGCGCAGGACATCCCCGCGCAGGACACCCCGGCGCAGGACGCCCCGGCGCAGGACATCACCCCGCAGGACACCCGGGAGCCGGGGGCGGGGCCGGAGCGTTCCTCCGGGGCCGACGTCGACGAGGACCTGGGGGCGACCCGCCTGCGCCCGCGGACCACGGAGGAGGCCGAGGCCTCCGCGACCGCCGCCTTCGGCGCCCCCGGCACCGAGGTGCCGGAGCCCGTCGAGGAACCGGAGGCATCCCCCGGGGAGCCGGCCGCGCCCCGAGGGTCCGAGCCGTCGGGGTACGAGGCGTTCTGGTTCGCCGTCGGGACCCCGCGGTCGGCCGTGAACCCCGAGGACGGCAGCCCCGCGTTCGGCCTGGAGCCCGGCGGCTGGATCCTCGCGCTCGAGGACCGCGGCCACGAGTTCCTGGTGCAGAACACCGATGGACGGACCGGGGTGCTGAGGGACCTCTCCGACATCGAGCGGGCGTGAGCGAGACCCGGCTCGGCCTCACCCGCCGGGCCCGCAGGATCAACCGGGTCCTGGCGGAGGCCTATCCCTACGCGGTCGCCGAACTGGACTTCACCACGCCCTTCGAGCTGCTCGTGGCCACGGTGCTCTCCGCCCAGACCACGGACGTGCGCGTCAACGCGACCACGCCGGCGCTGTTCGCCCGGTTCCCCGACGCCGAGGCGATGGCCCACGCGGACGAGCGCGAGCTCCAGGAGCTCGTCCGGCCGCTGGGGTTCTACCGGAACAAGGCGGCGGCCATCCAGGGACTGTCCCGGGCCCTCGTCGAACGCCACGGCGGACAGGTCCCCGGCCGGCTGGGCGACCTCGTGGCGCTGCCCGGCGTGGGCCGCAAGACCGCCTTCGTGGTGCTCGGCAACGCCTTCGGGGTTCCCGGGCTCACCGTGGACACCCACTTCGGCCGGCTGGCCCGGCGCCTGGGGTTCACCGGCCAGCAGGACCCGGTGAAGGTGGAGCAGGAGGTCGCCGCGCTGTTCGAGCGCCGGGACTGGACCATGCTGTCCCACCGGCTCATCTTCCACGGCCGCCGGGTCTGCCACGCCAAGCGCCCGGCCTGCGGCGCCTGCCCCGTGGCGCGGTGGTGCCCCTCGTACGGGATCGGGGAGACGGACCCGGAGGCGGCGGCGAAGCTGCTGAAGTACGAACTGGCCCCGGGCCGCGAGGAGCTGCACGAGAAGATGCTGGCAGGGGCCACGCGAGCACAGCTGAGGGCCGAGGGATACAGTCTGGGAGCATGATGGAGATCGACGGTGCGCTGGCGGACCTGCGCGCCCTGGTGGCCCGGTACGGCGTCCTGGGGCCCGGCATGGCACCGGGCGAGCGGCCGGACCGGCTTCCCGACGACGGCCGGGGCTGGGACTTCGGCGTGGACCTGGTTCCCGCGGCGGGGGTGCCGGCCGAATCGGCGGTCCTGGTGCTCTTCGGGGCCCTGGACCGGCGGCCCTCCCACTTCCACACCGACGCCGTCCCCGAGGACCTGGACCTGTTGCTCACCCAGCGGGCCCTGCACCTGCGCAAGCACCCGGGGCAGGTCGCCTTCCCCGGCGGCCGGAAGGACCCCGAGGACGCCGACCACGTGGCCACCGCCCTGCGGGAGGCCCAGGAGGAGACGGGACTGGACCCGGACGGGGTCCGGGTGCTGGGCAGCCTGCCGCCGGCGCCGCTGACGGTCACGAACTTCCGGGTCACCCCGGTGGTCGGCTGGTGGGACCGGCCCTCCGACGTGTTCGTGGTCGACGAGGGGGAGGCCACCCGGGTGTTCCGGGTGCCCGTGGCGGACCTGGTGGACCCGGCCAACCGGATCACCACCAGTCGCAGCGCCGAGCCCTCCGTGGGTGTCGGCCGCTTCCGCAGCCCCGGGTTCCTCGTCTCGGACACCCTCGTCTGGGGCTTCACCGCGATCGTCATCGACCGGATCCTCGAGCTGCTCGGCTGGGCCCAGGACTGGGACCGGGAACGGGTGATCGACATCAGCGGCTGGGACGCCTCCCAGCCGGTGCCCGTGCACCGGCGCTGAGCACCCGGCCCGCTCCTGCACAGGGGTCCGCCCCCGGGGAGCCGTCCCCAGCGCGAGGGACCCGGCCTGCACGCCGCCGGCCGGGACGGGCACGCTCGGACCATGACCAGTACCGCTGCGGCCCCGCTCCCCGTGCTGTACCTTCCGCCCCCCGACCCCGGGACGCTCGCGAACCTGCTGCTGCACCAGGTCGCGGCCTGCGTGGCGGCCGTCGGCCACCGGCTGCACGTACAGCCCCGGCCGCCGGGGACCGTCCCGGACGCCGTCGCGGAGTTCTCGGCCGACCACGGACGGGAACCGGCCATGGTCATCATCGGCCGCCTGGAGACCGGGCCCGCGACCGAACCGCGAGCCGGGGCCGTCAGCGTGGCCACCGTGACGCTGGACGGGGCGGCATCGACGGACCCGGATCCGTCCACCCTGTCGCTGCCCACCCGGTCGCGGCCGCTGTGCCGATTGCTGGCCCGCAGCGCCGACCCCGGCCTGCCGGGCCGGGCGGTCGTCCTGGCCCACCACGGTGACGGCGCCGGCGGTGACGACGGCTGGCCCGGCCTGCCCTGGGGACTCACCCTGCTGCTGGGCGGGCCCGGCCGCGGCGTGCTCGTGGACCTGCGGGGTACCGAGGGCGGCTTGGATGCCCGCCTCCGGGCGGACTCCGAGACCTCCGCCCGGCCAGCGGTACCCGGACCGACGCCCGGCCCCGCCCTGGCCACCCGGCTCCCGGCGGCCGGCGGGGTGCGGTGGGGCAGCATGACGGGCTCTCCGGCCGAGGTGCTGCCCGTGATCGGCGCCGCCGTCGACACCTTCCGCTGGACCGTGCTGGACGTGGGCCGCAACGCGCAACTGGCGTCGGCGCTGGCCGCCGAGGGACTGCCCGTGCTGACCGTGACCGGCGAGGACGGGACCTGCTGCCTGGAGGTCCCGGGCCGGCCCCCGGACCGGCTGGCCCTGGATCCCTCCCCGTGGGGCGGCCCCACCCCCGCGTCCTGGGCCCGGTCCGCCCGCCGTCGGGTCGCCATCGACCTGGCCGCACGGCTGACCGCGGTGCTGTCCCGCGACCCGGCCGAGGTCCGGCGGTGACCCGGGGCTGGGCGCCGTCGCGGCCGCCGTCGCCGTCCCGGCAGGAGAGGGCACGCCGCTGGCTGGCCGCCCGCATGGCCGCGTCCGGGACCCGGCAGTCCGGCTCCGGGAGCATGGACCTGCCCCCGGACCTGCTCGGCGAGGCCGTCCGGCGCCACCTGCCCGTCCACACGCCCGAGGAGGCGGCCCGCCAGATGACGGCCCTGGCCGACGGGCTCACCGGCCTCGGACCGCTGGCAGAACCGGCACGCGCACCCGGAGTCACCGACGTCCTGGTCGATGCGGACGGGGCGGTGTGGACGGACGGGGTCGAGGGCCTGCAGCGCACCGGGCAGAGGCTGCCTGCCGCCGAGGCCCGGCAATTGGCGGTGCGACTGCTGGCCCAGGACGGGCGCCGGCTGGATGAGGGACAACCCTACGGGGACGCCCAGGTCGCCGGCGCCCGGGTGCATGCGGTCCTGCCCCCCGTCGCGGCCGGCGGGCCCCAGATCAGCGTGCGCCTGGCCGCGGCCGAGCCACCGGCACTGGACCGGCTGGCCGCACGGTGGCCCCACGGCGAGCGGTGGCTGGCCGCGCTGCGCCACGTGCTGGCGGTCCGTGCCAACCTGCTCATCAGCGGGGCCACCGGATCGGGCAAGACCACCCTGCTCGGCGCCCTGCTCACCGAGGTCCCCGCGGACGAGCGGATCATCATCGTCGAGGACACCCGAGAACTGCGGCCGGCCCATGGCCACGTGGTCTCCCTGCAGGCCCGCGCCGGCAACGCCGAGGGATCCGGTGCCGTGAGCCTGGCCGACCTCGTCCGCCAGGCGCTGCGGATGCGGCCCGACCGGCTCGTGGTGGGGGAGTGCCGCGGCGCCGAGGTGGCCGACTTCCTGGCGGCCATGAACACCGGACACCGCGGTGCGGCCGGGACCGTGCACGCCAATTCCGCCCGGGACGTCCCGGCCCGGCTCCAGGCCATGGGCGCCCTGGCCGGGCTCGGGCCCGAGGCAACGGCCCTGCAGGCCGCCAGCGCGGTCGACGCCGTCCTGCACGTGGAGCGCACCCGCACCGGCCGCCGCCCCGTGGAACTGGCCGTCCTGGACCGCCCGGAGGGCTCGGAGGCCCGCACCCTGCGCGTCGTGCCCGCGATCACCGCCACCGCGGACGGGCTGTGCTTCGGCCCGGGACTGGATGCGCTGGAGGCCCTGACCGGGTCCGTCCGGAGTGGAGGCCGCCATGCGCTGGGCCGTTGAGCCACTGCTTCGCCTGCTCCCCGGCAGGGCCCGCCGGCGGCGCGAGCGCCAGGCGGAGGAGTTCATCACCCTGTTGCGACAGGCCGCGGCCCTGTTGCAGGCGGGCCGGCGACCAGAGGGCGTCTGGGCGGAACTGGCCGGACTCCACGAGCCCTGCCGGCCGGGGACCCGGCGCCCCGGGTGCTGCCTGCACCACGCCCTGGTGGACGCCGACGCCGCCGTCCTGCTCGGTCAGCCGCCCTGGCACGAGAAGGACGGGCGGCAGTGGGAACAGCTCGCCGGGTGCCTGGCGGTCTCCCGGGAGGCAGGTGTCCCCCTGGCCGGGCTGCTGGAGCGGCTCGCCGATGCCCTGGAGGACGGTCAGGACGCCCATCAGGCCCGCGAGGCGGCCTCGGCCGGTCCGAGGTCCACGGCGCGGTTGCTGGGGCTGCTGCCCGTGGCCGGCCTGGGCCTGTCCGCGCTCGTCGGGTCCCCGCCCACGGAGCTGTTGACCGGCCCGCTGGGCTGGCTCGTGGTGGGCACCGGGGTGGCGCTCGCCGTCGTCGGGCACCTCTGGACCCGTGCACTGGCCCGCCGCGCCGAGGACGGGACCTGACGTGGACGCCGCGCTGGCCCTGGACCTGCTGGCCGGACTGCTGGAGAGCGGGCAGGGGCTCGTTCCCGCACTGGACCTGCTCGGAGCGCACCTGCCCGGGGCCGCACCGCTGTGCCGCGTCGCCGCCCTGCTACGCGTGGGCGTGGACTGGGACGAGGCCTGGGCGACGCAGGATGCGGACCTTCGGGAACTCGCCCGGGAATTGCGCTTCGCCCACCACACGGGAGCCCCGACCGCGGCACTGCTGCGGTCCACGGCCGCCTCCCTCCGGCGCAGCCGGCGGCGCAGGGCCGAACAGCGTGCCGCCGAACTGGGCACGCGCCTGGTGCTGCCCCTCGGGCTCTGCCAGCTGCCCTCGTTCCTGTGCCTGGGCATCGTCCCCCTGGTGCTGGCGCTGCTGCCCTAGGGGCTGCCCGCTCCTCCACACCGCACCGGTGTCCGCCACCCGTCCAGAACCGGCACCCCTGACGCCCCCACGCCGGTGCCCCCGCCAGCAGGCTGGAAGCGGGCGGCCGGATCCGCCCGTCCCACCCACCACGAAGAATCCAAGGAGACATCATGAACCCCTCACCCGCCAGTGCGGACACCACTCCGGGCACGGCCCCGGGCCCGGACCAGATGCCCGCGCAGCCCCCCGCCCCGGTGCTCGACTGGTCCGACGAGACCGGGGCCCAGACCGCCGAGTACGGCATCGTCACGCTGGCCGCCGTGGGCTTCGCCGGGGTCCTCGCCGTCGTCCTGGCCGGCGCCGACGTCCAGGGCCTGTTGCTGGACATCGTCAAGAACGCCCTCAGCTTCGGCTGACCGACCG
>JAPFFX010000033.1 GCA_026645375.1 Citricoccus sp. WCRC_4
GCACCTGCTCAGCCGGACCGGCATGGGCATGGGCGACGTCAAGCTCGGCGGCGCACTCGGCCTGTACGCCGGCTGGCTGGGCTGGGACCACCTGTTCGGGGCGATCGTGGTCGCCTTCGTCATCGGGGGGCTGGTGGCCCTGGTCCTCGTCCTCGCCCGGCGGGCCACGGGGTCGACCTACCTGCCGTTCGGACCGGCCATGCTCGCCGGTGCGGCCGTCGCTCTGCTGGCGTGACCGGCCCACGCCCCGGGCCGGGCTGTAGCGTGGATCCATGCCCACTCCCGAGTTCATCCTGGCCCTGCGCGGGAAGATCGGCCGCGACTCCCTGTGGCTGCCCGGCTGCAAGGCCGTGGTCCTGCGTCCGGCCGCCCGCGATGAGGCCCAGGGGACCGGACCGGAGGGGGACGAGCGCGAGGTGCTCCTGGTCAAGCGCGCGGACAACGGCCGGTGGACGCTGCCGGCCGGGATCATCGAACCCGGTGAGGAACCGGCGGCCACCGCCGTGCGGGAGACCCTGGAGGAGACCGGGGTGCGGTGCACGCCGCGGCGCCTGGCCGGCGTCGGGACCACCACCGAGGTGACGTACCCGAACGGGGACCGCGCCCGGTACCTGGACGTGGTGATGGTGATGGACTACCTCTCGGGCGAGGCACGGGTGGGCGACGAGGAGAACACCGACGTCGGCTGGTTCCGGATCGGTGCGCTGCCGGACCTGCCCCCGCTGCACGCCCGCGCCCTGGGCTGGGCGCTGGAGGAGACGCCGGAGGCCCGGTTCCTGCCCTGACGGGCGGGGGACCGGGCCTCCGGGGGCGCCGGGAGGATCAGGCCGGGTGGGTCATGGACATGGTGTCCAGGGCCGCGTCCAGCTGCTCCTCGGTGACCTCGCCGCGCTCGACGTAGCCCAGGTCGACGACGGCCTCGCGCACGGTCATCTTCTGCGCCACGGAGTGCTTGGCGATCTTGGCGGCGGCCTCGTAGCCGATGACCTTGTTCAGCGGGGTGACGATGGACGGGGAGGCGCCGGCCAGGAAGGAGCAGCGCTCCTCGTTGGCCTCGATGCCGTCGATCATCTTGTCCGCCATCACGCGGGAGGTGTTGGCCAGCAGGCGGATGGACTCCAGCAGGTTGGCGGCCATCACCGGGATGCCGACGTTGAGCTCGAAGGCGCCGTTGGTGGAGGACAGGGACACGGTGGTGTCATTGCCGATCACCTGGGCGCAGACCATGATGGCGGCCTCGCAGATCACCGGGTTGACCTTGCCCGGCATGATCGAGGAGCCCGGCTGCAGGTCCGGGATGGCGATCTCGCCCAGGCCCGTGTTCGGCCCGGAGCCCATCCAGCGCAGGTCGTTGTTGATCTTCATGAACGAGTACGCGATGTTGCGCAACTGGCCGGAGGCCTCGACCAGGCCGTCGCGGTTGGCCTGGGCCTCGAAGTGGTTGCGGGCCTCGGTGATCGGCAGGCCGGTCTCCTCGGCGAGCAGCTCGATGACGCGGGCGGAGAAACCCTTCGGGGTGTTGATGCCGGTGCCCACGGCGGTGCCGCCCAGCGGGACCTCGGCCACGCGGGGCAGGGAGGCGTCGATGCGCTCGATGCCGTACCGGACCTGGGCGGCGTAGCCGCCGAACTCCTGGCCGAGGGTGACCGGGGTGGCGTCCATCAGGTGGGTGCGGCCGGACTTGACGATGCCCTCGAAGGCCTGGGCCTTGCGCTCCAGGGACGCGGCGAGGTGCTCCAGGGCGGGCTTGAGGTCGTTGATCAGGGCGCCGGTGACGGCGACGTGCACCGAGGTCGGGAAGACGTCGTTGGAGGACTGGGAGGCGTTGACGTGGTCGTTCGGGTGGACCTCGGTGTCCGAACCGGCGGACTTCAGCGCCTGCGTGGCCAGGTTGGCGAGCACCTCGTTGGTGTTCATGTTCGAGGAGGTGCCGGAGCCGGTCTGGAAGACGTCGATCGGGTAGTGGTCGTCGTGCCGGCCGGAGATCACCTCGTCGGCGGCGGCGACGATGGCGTCCCGGCGCTCCTCGGAGATGACGCCGAGCTCCGCGTTGGCCGTCGCGGCGGCCTTCTTGACCTGGGCCAGGGCGTGGATGTGCGCCGGCTCCAGGGTCTTGCCGGAGATCGGGAAGTTCTCCACGGCCCGCTGGGTCTGGGCACGGTACAGGGCGTTGACGGGGACCTTGACCTCGCCCATGGTGTCGTGCTCGATGCGGAACTGCTGTTCGGAAGAGTGCTGAGAAGACTGATCGGTCATGGTTCCCCACTTTAGACCGTCGCGTGTTCGGCCAGCCGCCCATCACGCAGGGTGACCACACGGTCCGCCACCGGGACGAACTCCAGGTCGTGGGTCACCACCACGGTGGCCATGGACCTGCTCCGGGTCAGGTCCCGGAGCAGGTCCATCACCTCCCCGGAGCGCTGGTGGTCCAGTGCCGAGGTCGGCTCGTCCACCAGCAGCACGGACGGGGTGCCCATGAGTGCGCGGGCGATGTTCACCCGTTGCCGCTGGCCCCCGGACAGCTGGTGGGGGCGGCGGGCGGCGGCCGCGCTCATCCCGACGGCGGCCAGCGCCTCCCGGGCCGCGTCCCGGAGGGTGCGCGGCCGGGATCCGCGCAGTACCCCGACGAGCTGCAACTGCTCGAGGGCGGTCAGCGACGGCATGAGCTGGGGCTGCTGGAAGACCACCCCGATGTGCTCCAGCCTCAGCCTGGCCCGCTCGGCCCGGCTGGCCCCGGTGATCTCCGTCCTGCCGACGTGGACCGTGCCCGCCGTCGGGGTGATGAGGGCCCCGGCCACCGCCAGGAGGGATGACTTGCCGGACCCGGACGGGCCGACCAGGGCGAGCATCTGCCCGGCGGGGACGGACAGGTCCACCGAGTCCAGGGCGGTGAGGGTCCCGTTCTCGCCGTCGGGGTAGGTCAGGGTGACGCGTGACAGGTTCAGCATGGTGGGCTCCTTGGGGGCTTGGGGGCTTGGGGGCTTGGGGGCTTGGGGGGCTTGCGGACTCTGGGGTGGCCCGTCCGCGCCGATCAGCTGCCGCCGAGCGCGACCAGGGGATCGACCCGGCAGGTCCGCCAGACCGCGGCCGCCGAGGCGGCCAGGCCCAGGCCGAGGGTGAGGGCGACGGGCAGGGCGACGGTGCCGGCGTCGAGCTGCACGGGCACGGCCTGCCCTACCAGCAGGAGGCCGGCGAGGCCGAGCACGGCCCCGGCGGAGGCACCGCTGAGCAGGACGATCGAGGCCTGGGCGAGGGCGTCGCGGACCACCCAGCCCGTGGTGGCGCCGAGGGCCTTGAGCACGGCGATGTCCCGGGTGCGCTGGAGGGTGAACACGGCCATGAAGGCGGCGACCACCAGGGCGGAGATCCCGTGGAGGAAGGCCTGCATCATCACCAGGGACCCGTTCTCCGAGGAGTAGGACGGCAGGGCGGACAGCGCACCCCTGAGGTCCGTGGTCACCGTGGTGGTCTGCGCGGCCGCCATCGGTGCATGGCCGGCGTCCGCATCCGTCCCGGCGACCAGGACGGTGGCCGTTCCCTCCTCGGCGTGGGTGAGCGAGGACCAGGTCCCCAGGGGCAGCCACACGACCGGGGTGTGCGAGTACCACCGGTCCTCGGTGACCTCGGCGATGGGCACCTCCCGGCCGTTGACGGAGATCCCGTCGCCGGGGCCGACACCGAGCTGCTCGGCCGCGCTCGCGCTGATCCGGGCTCCGCCGCCGAGGTGGCCCGGGGAGAGCCGGGAGTCCGGTTCCAGGCCCATCAGCGTCACGGCCGTCACGGCGGTGCCGGAGTCGGCCCGGGCCTGGCCGATCCCCACCGGCTCCGCCCACCGCACCTGGGCGTCGTCCCGCCATGCGGCCAGCTGGCCCGCGTCCACGGACGAGGCGGTGAAGCTGGTCTCCACGTCGTCGGCGGCCTCGGCGTGGGCGGCACCGAAGACCACGGTGACATCCACCGGGTCCGGGCCGGCCGCCGTCGTACCGGCTTCGTCCCAGGCCAGGACCGCGGAGACGTTCTGGTGGGCCAGGCCGTTGGTCAGCGCCGTGAGGAACACCAGCAGCAGGGTGATCAGGGCGACCACCGCGCCCATCAGGGAGAACCGTCCGGCACAGGACCGGACATCACGCAGGGACAGGAACAGCGGGGACGTGACGGACACGGGAGGGACTCCTTGACGGGTCGGACCGGGGCTCGGGCACCGGGCGGCTGGTCCCGGCCGCCGACCGGCCGGGACTGGTCCCCAGCCTTCCGCGACCCCGGGCCCGGCACATCGGCCGTCCGGTCGGTCCGGGGTCAACCCTTCGGTTGAGTCCCGGCGCCCGGGACCGCCCGGGACCGGGCTAGCCTGCTCGGGTGGACACCGACGCTGAGGCCCCGCCGGCCGGGACGCGCATTCCCGTGCTGCTGCGCACCATGCGGGTGGTGCTGCACGTGTCGGTGGCCGTGCTGCTGCTGATCGGACTCACCCGGTCCCTCGCGCCCGCCCTCCGGGACGGGGACCACGGCTCCGCGTGGCTGACCGGGCTGCTGGCCGCCCTGTTCGCGGCGATCTACCTGGCCGGCACGATCGTGGAGAAGCGACGGGCCGAGGAGGCCGACTGGGAGGCCCCGGACGGCGGGATCGTGGTGCGCGGCCGCGCGACGTGGCTGGTCCTGGTCACCGTGGCCTGGTGGGGACTGCTGGCGGTGCACGTGGACTTCGCCTGGCTGGTGTTCCCGCTGTTCTTCCTGCACCTGCACGTGGTCGGCCGGCGCTCGATGCCCGCTGCGCTCGTGCTGGTGCTGCTGCTGACGGTGAGCGTCCTGGTGGGGTTCCTGGCCCATCGCGGCACCCTCGACGTCGGGTCGGTCGTGGGGCCGGTACTCGGCGCCGTGGTGGCCGTGGTGATGTCCGCCGCCTACGCGCTGTTCCTGGAGGAGGCCCGGATCCAGCGCCGCACGAGCGAGGACCTGCGCGCCGCCCAGGACCGGCTGGCCTCCTCCGAGCGCCAGGCCGGCGCGCTCGCCGAACGGGAACGCTGGGCCCGGGACCTGCACGACACCCTGGCCCAGGGGCTGGCCTCCGTGGTGCTGCTCTCCCGCGCGGCCCTCGACCCGGACCCCGGTGAGCCGCTCTCCGGTCAGCTGCGCCAGATCGAGCGCTCTGCGGCCGAGAACCTCGTCCAGGCCCGCGCCCTGGTGGAGCAGCGCGGCGCCGGGGACGAGGTCGCGGCGGTGCTCGCGGACGCCTGCCGGGCCGCCCAGCGGACGGCCCGGGCGGCGGGTTCGGGGCTCACCGTGACCTTCCACGGCCCCGACGACGGCGCCGCGCTGGGTGAGGACGTCGCCACCGCCGTCCTCCGGGTCGCCCAGTCCGCGCTGTCCAACGTCCTGCTGCACTCGGGGGCAGCGCACTGCGTGGTCACCCTGGCGGTCCACGCGAACCTGGTGACCCTGGACGTCTACGACGACGGCCGCGGCCGGGGCGGGCGTCCC
>JAPFFX010000088.1 GCA_026645375.1 Citricoccus sp. WCRC_4
CGTGCCCGGTCAGCGGGGTCCCCACCGCCTGGCCGGTCGCGGTGTCCCACAACCGGACCGAGCCGTCGTCGCCGGCCGAGGCGAGCCGCCGCCCGTCCGGGCTGAAGGCCACCGCCCGGACCGCTCCCTCGTGGCCCGACAGCTCTCCTCCCTCCGGCTGGCCGGTCTCGGCATCCCACAACCGCACCGCCCCGCCGTCATCGCCGGAGGCGAGGAGGCGTCCGTCCGGGGCGTATGCCACGGTCTGGACCGGGGGGCCCACGGGGATCATCTTGTGCACGTCGTGCTGGACCACCACCGAGCTGGCCAGGGCCCGGTCCCCCTCCTCGGTCGACTGCAGGGCCTGTGAGGCCAGCATCTGCTGCATGCCCAGGACCTCGCCCCCCGGTCGCACGCCGGCCAGCCGCGCCTGGCCCTCGGCGGCCAGCATGAGCGCCGTGGTCTCGCGCGCCCGGTCGGAGGCCTCGCGCATGGCGGAGATGGCCAGCACGAAACCGATGACGGCGGCCAGGGCGACGACGACGGTCCCCGCCAGGACCAGCCTCAGGATGTGCGACCTGCGCCGCAAGGTCGCGGCATGGGTCTCCGCCACCTCCTGCTTCTCCCGCGCCGCCTGGAGCTCGGCGGCCTTGCGCCGCTCCGCCTCCGCCATCCGCTGGTACTCCCGGGCCCGGGACGCGAACAGGAAGTCCATGGTGTGGGACAGGCGATCCCGGAAACCGGGTTTCGACACCATGGACTCGGCCCGGTCGAGGCGTTCGCCCTCCAGCAGCCACGAGGAATTGCGGTGGTTCTGTTCCCAGGCCGCGGCGGCCCGCTCGAGGTTGTCCGCCTCCTTGAGGTCCTCCCGCTCCGCCTCCAGCCAGCCGGCCAGGTCACCCCACTGGCGCAGCAGGCTCTCCAGCGCCACCTCGACGAAGACCGCGCCATCGCGTTCGTCCTGGACCAGCAACCGGGTGGCCACCAGTGCGTCGATCTCCGCGCGCGCGTCCGCGGGCAGGTCGGAGAGCCGTGCCACCCGCCGCACGGGCTGGTCGTTGTCCGGATTGATGGTGGCCAGCCAGGGGATGAAGGCCGTCCGCAGGCGATGGAGCTGCGACTTCCGCAGCACCGGATCCCGCGCCAGCACCGCGTCGACCTGGGTCTGGACCACCCGGCCCATCCCGCCCATCGCCTCGTATCCGTCCAGGGTGAGCTCACCGGTGTCCCCGTAATCCTCGTACAGGCGGGCGAGGGTGAGGGAGAGCAGGGGCAGGCTGTCCGCACCGTGCGAACTGTCGCGCTGCAGCCGCTCGACGAGATCGGCCTGGACGACCAGCGGCCGCCCGGCCGCGGTGGAGCGCGCCGCCGGTCCCAGGATGACCTCCCGGAAATGGGCCGGGGGCATGGGCCGCAGTTCATCGAAGACCACGCTCTTCAGCCCCGACAGCTGGCGAGCTCCCTGCAGCGACCCGAAGAAGTCGGTGCGGATCGTGCAGGCCACCACCATGCCGCGCGCGGCCCCGTCCCCGGGGCCCAGCAACTCGGTCAGCAGCGAGAGGAACCGCGGGGCCTGGGGACCGGCATCCGCGCTGAACAGTTCCTCCGCCTGGTCCAGGGGCAGGACCACCGTGGGCAGGGGTGTTTCCTCCGACTCGTCCAGGAGGCGTCGGCCCGCGGCCTGCCGAGCCTCCTCCAGGAGACCGGTCAGGAAGGCCGCGTCGGCTCGCAGACAGGCCTCCTTGATGTCGCCCAGGGCCGGATGGTTCAGGCCCAGGCCGATGCGCAGGCGGTGGATCGACCGGGCGAGGCCACGGTCCCCGGTGAGGACGTCACGGCCCGGACGCACGATGCCGGCCACCAGGAAATGCCGGTCGTCGCGCCGGATCCGCGGCAGCAGTCCCGCGCGCAGGAACGAGGACTTGCCGACGCCGGACGGGCCCAGCACCACGAAGAGCGACTCGATCCCGGAGGCACGCATGCCCCGCAGGGCGTCCATGCCCCGCACGATCTGTGCGTCCCGGCCGAAGAACACGGCCGCGTCGGACTCATCCAGGGGCTCCCACCCCCGGTAACAGGCCCGCTCAGGATCATCCGGCGGAGGCCAGGCGAACTGGTCCGCACCGATGCCGGCCCGGCGCAACCCCCGGTACAACCGCCTCAGCCCATCCGTCTGGAAGCACACGGACCGGCCCGCCTCGTCGACGGGGATCTCGGTGGCCGGTCCATCGCCGAACAGGTCACAGTGCTGCCATTCCCCCGTGATCCCCGCCGTGTCCAGTGGCTCGAGCCGGGCGCACAGGATCAGCTTGCCCAGGGTCTCAGCCGTCCGGTACTCGGCCAGGCTCTCACTCGAGTTCTGCCAGTGGGTGGACAGCAGGCAGAGCACGACCTCGCACCGTTCATTGGCCTGGCGCAGTGCCCGCTTCCATCGCTCGCCGGGAGCAATGCCCGTGTCCCGGTCGAGGTCCAGGAAGATCTCGTCGGCGAGCCCGGGGTCCTGCTCCACGAGCCACCGCTTCAGCGCCACCGCCTCAGCGGAATTGCGGCTCGAGTGGCTCAGGAACACGCGAGACATCAGGGCGCTCCCGGGCCGCGGTGGCCCGTCCGGCGAACGGCAGCCGCCGTCGTCGACCGGCAGCACCCCTGATGAGACGACGGCCCCCACCGGCCGCGGCCCGACCCCCAGTCCATGGCGTCCATGCTCCGCTCGTTTCGGCGGCGCGGCAAGGCGTGGGCGTCTGCACCGTCACCCCGGGAGACCCGGGGATACACCGTCTGCGGTAGCCGGGAAATACCCTGTGGAGCCGACGCTTTCGACGGCCGATCGAACCACTATTGATGACACAGGGCAGCCAGGGTTCCGATCGACGGAACACCCCTTGATGAAAAGGATCTCCACCATGTCACCTCTGAATCGCACGATCGGTGCCACCCTCGCGGGAACGGCCTTCGCAGCATCCGCCCTCCTCTCCGGGATTCCGGCCGCGACGGCCAGCACCGCCGGCGTGGACTCCCATTCGCACGGCGGATGGCACTACAAGGTGGTCTTCGACTACCTCGACTGCCACGACAACGAGGACGAGACGGGCTACGACGAGGTCTACATGAAGGTCGGTCACCACACGGTGTGGGGTCCCGAGGACATGGACGAAGGGGACCACTACTCGTTCAAGGGCTGGTGGGGCTTCAAGCACGACTTCAAGCTCACCCTCTGGGACGAGGACCAGGGGCACCACGACGACGAGGACGACTTCCTCGGACACGTCTGGATCGAGAAGCACGACTACGACGAGGGGTGGCAGTACGCGACGTTCGACCACCACGGTGCGCACTACGAACTCAAGTACAAGGTCGTGAGGTACTGGGACTAGGCACACCGGCACGCCACCGGGTGCGGGATCCACGCCACGGCCGGATCCCGCACCCACCTGACATCCCGCCACCGCACCCGCACGAACCCAGAAGACCACGAGGGAAGATCATGACCATCGTCTCGACCACCAGTTCCACGGCCCCCGGCACCACGGTGGTCACCACCGCTACCGGCCGCCGGACTGATGAGACGTTCACGAGCCGCGGCGCCTCCTACGGCACCCTGGCCGCGGTCGCCACCCGACTGGCGGTGCTGGCCGTCGAGGACACCCTGAACGGGCCTAGCGATGACCGCACCCTGGAGCGCATCAGCCTGGTGGAGCACCTGTTGCGGTTCGCCAACGCGCAGGGGTCCACCCGCCCGGCCGCCGCCCTCCGGAAGGCACTGAGCGGCATGCAGGTCGCCCTGGACCGGCCGGGCACCGCGGTGCTGTCCGTCCTGGAGGAACTGCACCTGGCCACCTGCCAGACCCAGTGACCCCCGGTCCCGGCGGTCAACCGGTCCCGCGCAGGGATCCGGCCACCTCGTCGAAGACCTCGGTGCGCTCCTGGAACAGCGACGAGGGGGCGAAGAACACCAGCAACTGGGCGGGGTCCGCCTCGACGACCAGGACGCGGACCTGCAGGGTGGTGCCGGGCAGTTGCACCGACCCCTCCATGACCTGCCCCGCCAGGTCTCCGACCGTGGCCTCACCGCGGGGCACCAGATACGCCTCCCGGCCGGGCAGGAGGGCCTCGGCCGCATCGATCCGGGCGGCCGGGGACTGCCCCTCCAGCCCGGCGGGACGGTGGTAGATGGCCAGGCCGACGACTCCGGCCGGGTCGTCAGCCGCCGTGCGGCCCACGGCCGCGGGCGCCTCCGGGTCATCGGCGAAGAACGCGGTGAGATCCGCCGGGGACAGCACACTGACCGTGCTGTCCCCGGCCTGGTGCGTGCGGGCGGTCCAGCCCTCCGGGACCTCGAGGGTGTAGGGCACACCGTCGGCACGGAAGGGCACGTACTCCTCCCCCGGCAGCAGCCGTGCCAGCACCAGGCCGACCGCCACGAGCAGAAGGAGCACCGCGCCCAGCACGATCACCCGACGGGTGCGTCCCCGCACCCGGGGCGCCGCGCGGTGCCGGGAACCTCCGTGCGGGTCCGGGTGGGAACCGGGCCCTGCGTCACCTCCGGCGTCCGCCAGTCGTCCTGGTGCGGTACGGACGTCATCGTCGCCGTCCCCGCCTGGTCCGTCCTCGCCTGGTCCGTCCCCGCCTGGTCCTTCACCGACAGGCCCGGTCGAGGTGTCCGGTGGGCGTGGCCGGAGGTGCCCGACGTCGGTCGCCGCGGTCCCCGACATCATGCTGACCAGCGCACCGCACGAGGGGGGCCGGTCCGCCCGGTTCCTCGACATGCCCCGGAGGATCGCGGCGTCGACGACGGCCGGGACGTCCGGGCGCTCCCCGGCGAGCGGCG
>JAPFFX010000098.1 GCA_026645375.1 Citricoccus sp. WCRC_4
CGGACGAGGCCCTGCGCAGCCTGGCGGCCGGACTGGTCTCCGGCACCACGGCGGACCCGCGCCCGGCGCTGGAGTCCTTCGGCGCCGCCTTCGTCGTGCTGCGGGACACGGACGGCGGGGAGCTCGGCACCGCGGCCTCCATCGATGCGGTCCCCGGCCTGGCCCCGGTGGGCCTGACCGACTCCGGCTGGCTGTGGCGGGTGGTCCCCTCCCGGGACGGCGGCATCCCGGTGGCCGGTGACCACGGACTGCAGGACCGGATGGGCTTCACCACGGCGCGCGTGCGCCTGGAGGACGGCGCGGGGAACACCACCCACCTGGTGGCCCGCGACGGGGACCGGGTGGACACCCGGATCCCTACGGCGACAGCCGCGCGGGAGGGCGACGAGGCCGAGGGCGGCCGGCGCCTCGTGCTGGCGGAGCGGGCCGATCCCGGCTGGCGCGCGACCCTCGACGGGGCACCGCTGGAACCGGTGGCCGTGACCGGGAGCGGCTGGGCCCAGGCCTTCGAGCTGCCCGCCGGCGGCGGCCGGCTCCAGGTATGGCACGACCCGTCCGGTGGGAGCTGGACCTGGTGGATCGGCGGGGCGCTGCTCGTGCTCGCCGTCCTGTTCGCCATCCCGTCCCCGGTGCGCCGCGCCCATGCCAGCACCGGGACGGGTGAGCGACCCGCCGGGGGACACCGTGGGCAGCGCGAGGGGACGGCGCGGTGATGAACGCCTTCCAGAACACGCCCCGGCAGGACGACGAGCCGGTGAGCAGGGGACAACGCAGGACGCAGCAGGCCGCCGCCGCCCGCGACCAGCGGCGCCAGGCCGCACTGCATGCCCACGAACGCGGCCTGGGCCGGCGGGGGCGGGTGTCCTCCGGACTGGCCGGGGCCGGCGTCGTGCTCCTGATGGCCGGCGCGGTGGCGGTGGGCAGCCTGGCGGCACCGGCTGCGCCCGCAGTCGACGGGACGGCAGCGCCCGCCCGGCTCTCCGCGGCACCCGCCCAGGGCGTCTGCCCGCCACCGCCGCGGCTGCCCCGTGGCGCCGGGGACGGTACGGACACCCAGTTCAGTCCCGTCTCCACCACGGCCGACTCGCGCCTGACCTCCGTCCTGCTGTCCGACCTGGCCGGCCTGGTCCCGGGCAGCACCCTGCGTCCACTGGGACCGGGGGCCGCGGACGGCCAGGAGGCCCGGAGACTCACCCCGCCACAGCCCGAGCAGGTCCAGCAGGGCGAGCCGGCCACGGCCGGACCGGACGGCGTCCCGGTCCGCGAGGCCAGCGTGGCCACCGTCGAGGCGCCCGGGGGAGCGGACGGCGAGGCGGCCGCCGTCACGGTCGAACCACTGGGCGGCCAGCCCGCCGGGGCGGACACCGTCTCGGTGTACTCGGCCGCGGACGGGGACCTGGCCGGCACGGACGCCACCTCCTGCATCCCCCCGGCCCACGAGCACTGGCTGACGGGGGCCGCGACGACCGTGGGGACCACCGCTGTCCTCGTGCTCTCGAACCCCTCCGCGAGCGCCAGCACGGTCGACGTGAGCCTGTACGGGGCCGAGGGGCCCGTGGAGGCGGCGGGCACGGCGGGCATCGTCCTGGCCCCGGGACAGACCAGGTCGCTGGTGCTGGGCGGCCTGGCCCCCGGGGAGCAGCACCTGGCCGTGCGCGTCAGTGCCCAGGGCGGGGGCGTGGGCGCCTTCATCCAGCAGAACCGGTTGTTCGGCCTCGTCCCGGGCGGGGTGGACGTGATCCAGCCGACGGCGGCCCCCGCGCCCCGGACGGTCATGCCCGGCGTCGCGGTGCCCAGTCCCCGGACGGTGCGCGGCATCGCCCGCCAGGACGGCTACGAGGGCGTGGGGCCCGCAGTGACGATCGTCGCCCCCAGCATTGCGGCGACCGCCGAGGTGTCCGTGAGCGGTCCCGAGGGTCCGGTGGAGCTGCCCGGCGATGGCGTGGTGCGGGTCGGGGCCGGGTCCACGGTGCGGGTGCCGCTGACCGGGCTGGACGCGGGCACGTACACCGTGGCGGTCAGCGCGGATGCGCCCGTGACGGCCAGTGCCCAGGGGCAGAGCGGCACGACCGGCGGACCGATCGACGTGTCCTCCGTGCCCGCCGTCCGTCCCCTGGGGGTGGATCGGGTCATCGCCCTGCCGTCCGCTGCCACCTCGATCCTGGTGCTCTATGCGGAGCAGGGCGGTGCGGTGGAGCTGACGCCCGTGCTCGCCGACGGGAGCCTGGGCGAGCCGACCGTGCGGGAGATCGGGCCGGAGGCCACCCGGACGGTGACGGCCGCGGGGCTGGCGGACACGGGCGACACCGTGTCCGGTGTCCTGTTGGCCACGGTGCAGGGAGAGGTCCACGCCGGGGTCTCGGTCCGGACCGTCAAGGGCATCTCGGCCTATCCGGTGGCGCCGCGGGCCGAGCGGGCCGGCGGGCTGCCGGTGCGCGTCGGGTACTGACCCCCCGCCGGGCCGGTGCGGCCTACCAGTGGAAGTCGGGGTCCACGGACTCCGGTGCCACGCCGGTCAGCGCCGCCCACTGCTCCACGACCACCCCGTAGACCAGGTCGGCCAGCAGCGACGGTGCCGGGCACCGGGCCTCGATCGGGCGCCGGTGGATGGTGATCACCACGGTGCCGTCAGGGTCCCGCCGGGTGGTGCCGGTGGGGTCCTCGACCAGCTCCGCGCCCCAGACCCGCACGAGTTCCAGGCGCTCCTCGAGGCCCTCGGGCACCATGGTGGCGCGGAAGCGCGCCTGCTCCACGGCCGGTCCGCACAGTTCCGCGAGCCGTTCGACGGCCGCGGCCAGGTGGTCGTCGAACCTCTCGTTGCGCGTACGGGCCCCGGGCAGGACTCCCGGCAGCAGTGGGCCGCGCAGTCCCCGGCCCCGGCGGTCCCGACGGGCATGGCGCGCGGGCTGAACGCCGGGGACCCCGGTTCCAGCGCCCCCAGTGACCGCGATCGGTTCGAAGGACATCATGACTCGATGCTAGTCCCGCCCCGCCCCGGTGTGTACCGGGCACGCCTTCCCCACGGGACCCCACCGGGGCGGTAGGGTGGTCTGCCGTGGGATCGATACGCCAGTGCTCCAAGACCAGCTGCCGGACGGCGGCCGTGGCAACGCTGACGTACAACTACGCCGACTCCACGGTGGTCCTGGGCCCGATGTCCCGGTTGGCGGAGCCGCACACCTACGACCTGTGCGATCGTCACGCGCGGACGATGACCGCGCCCAAGGGCTGGGAACTGCTGCGCATCGAGGCGCCGGAGGGTTCCCTCCCGGTCCCGCCGCCGGAACCCGACGACCTGCTCGCCCTCGCACACGCCGTGCGCGAGCCCACGCCCCGTGAGGATCCCCCGCAGCCCACGGTCCGCCGCGGGACCGGTCCCGACGCCGGCCCCCGGCCGGAGCCGATCAACGGCGAGTCGCCGGCCCGGCCGGGACGGCCCGTGCTGCGCCTGCTGCGTGACTCCAGCGAACGCTAGGCCCGGTCAGGTCCACTGACTGTTCTAGGCTGGGGAGCATGACTGAGATCCCTGCCGACAGCGCCCCTAGCCCAGCGACCGATCCGGGCTACGCCAACCGCGTCACCGTGCCCGGGGCCACCTTCGACTTCGCCGTCCGCGACCTGTCCCTGGCCGAGGCCGGCCGGCACCAGATCCGCCTGGCCGAGCATGAGATGCCCGGGCTGATGGCCCTGCGCGAGGAGTTCGGCGAGGCCCAGCCCCTCAAGGGGGCCCGGATCGCGGGGTCGCTGCACATGACCGTGCAGACCGCCGTGCTGATCGAGACCCTCACCGCCCTCGGCGCCGAGGTCCGCTGGGCGTCCTGCAACATCTTCTCCACCCAGGACGAGGCGGCCGCCGCGGTCGTCGTCGGCAACGGCACCCCCGAGGCCCCGGCCGGGGTGCCCGTCTTCGCCTGGAAGAACGAGTCCCTGTCCGACTACTGGTGGACCGCCTCCCAGATCCTCGTCTGGCCCGGTGCGGACCAGGACCCCGAGCGGGGTCCCAACATGATCCTGGACGACGGCGGCGACGCCACCCTGCTCGTGCACAAGGGCGTGGAGTTCGAGGCCGCCGGCGCCGTGCCGAGCCCGACCACGGACGACACCGAGGAATACCAGATCATCCTGGAGACCCTGCGCGCCTCCCTGTCCGAGGACCCGCAGCGCTTCACCCGGGTCGCCGAGGGCATCCGCGGCGTCACCGAGGAGACCACCACGGGCGTGCACCGGCTCTACCAGTTGGCCGAGGCCGGCCAGTTGCTGTTCCCGGCCATCAACGTCAACGATGCCGTGACCAAGTCCAAGTTCGACAACAAGTACGGCATCCGGCACTCCCTGCCGGACGGCATCATGCGTGGCACGGACGTGTTGATCGGCGGCAAGACCGCCGTGGTCTGCGGCTACGGGGACGTCGGCAAGGGCGCCGCCGAGGCCTTCCGCGGCCAGGGTGCGCGCGTGGTCGTCACCGAGGTGGACCCGATCAACGCCCTGCAGGCCGCGATGGACGGGTACCAGGTGGTCCGCCTGGACGAGGTCCTGGCCTCCGGGGACATCTTCATCACCACCACCGGTGGCAAGGACATCATCATGGCCCAGGACATGCTGCAGATGAAGGACAAGGCGATCGTCGGCAACGTCGGGCACTTCGACAACGAACTGGACATGGCAGGGCTGTCCCAGGTGGACGGCGTGGTCAAGACCGAGATCAAGCCGCAGGTCCACGAGTGGACCTTCGATGCCGGCAAGGACACCGAGCGCTCGATCATCGTGCTCTCCGAGGGCCGGCTGCTCAACCTGGGCAACGCCACCGGCCATCCGTCCTTCGTCATGAGCGCCTCCTTCACGAACCAGGTGATGGCCCAGATGGAGCTCTTCGCCCGCCACGGCTCGATCACCGGCGAGGAGTACGGCAAGCAGGTCTACGTCCTGCCCAAGGTCCTGGACGAGAAGGTCGCCCGCCTGCACCTGGACGCACTCGGTGCGCACCTGACGGAGCTGAGCAAGGACCAGGCCGAGTACCTCGGCGTGGACGTGGCCGGCCCCTACAAGCCGGACCACTACCGCTACTGAGTCCTGCCCATCACAGGATGGACAAATCCCCCCGGTAGGACCGGGGGATTTGTCCATCCTGACCGGTTTTTCCTGGGACGTGGTCCGCGGCCGCGAACCGTCGCTGTCCGGGCCCTGCCGCCGGGCGGCCGTCAGGCGTAGGGCAGGGAGCGCATGCGCCCGGCGGCACCGTCGGTGGCTCGCTGCTGCCGGGTGAGCTGGGCGTGGTCCCGGTTGCGCCGCTCCGCCATCACGGCCAGCAGGAACTCCTCCATGGTCGCGTCGGCCGGCGGTCCCGGC
>JAPFFX010000105.1 GCA_026645375.1 Citricoccus sp. WCRC_4
GTCGCCGGCGGACGGCGCGGGCGCCGTCGTGGTGGACCATGGCCTGCAGCCCGGTTCCGCCGGCGTGGCCGACCGGGCCGCCGCGATCGCCCGCCGGCTGGGGCTGGACCCGGTGACCGTCGAGCGGGTGGACGTCGCCGCTACCGGTGCCGGCCCCGAGGCCGACGCGCGCACGGCCCGGTACGTCGCGCTCCGGGCCGCGGCACGGCGGGCCGGTTCCCAGGCCGTGCTGCTGGCGCACACCCGCGACGACCAGGCGGAACAGGTCCTGCTCGGCCTGGCCCGGGGATCCGGGACACGCTCGCTGGCCGGGATGCCCGCCCGCCGCGGACTGCTGGTGCGACCCCTGCTGGGGCTGACCCGTCAGGACACGGAGGCCATCTGCTGCTGGGCCGGTATCCGGTGGTGGCAGGACCCGGCCAACGCGGACCCGGCCTTCCTGCGCTCGCGCGTCCGCACCCGCGTGATGCCGCTGCTGGAGGACCCGGTGGCGGGCATCGGCCCCGGTGTCGCCGCCGCCCTCGCCCGCAGCGCGGAGATCGCCGCCGAGGACGCCGACGCCCTCGAGCAGTGGAGCCGGCGGGAGTACGACCGGCTCGCGGAGACCGCGACGGCGGGACCCGCGGCTGGACCGGATCATCACGCCGAGGCCACGGAGTCCGGCCGTGGCGTCGGTCACGTCACCCTTCCCCTGGAGGACCTGGCCGCGTTGCCGACGGCGGTCCGGCTGCGCGTGATCGGCCTGGCCGTCGCGGCGGCCGGGGGAGAACGGCCCAGTCGGGAGCGGGTCCTGGCCGTGGAGAGGCTGGTCGCCACCCGGTCCGTGGGCGGCGGATCGGCCGGTCCGATCGAGCTGCCCGGTGGCGTCACCGCACGCCGTCATCGCGAGGCCGGGTGTGCAAGACTGGTCCTTGACGCTGGCCGGTAGCCACCGCCGCCGACCGGCGGAGCGGTCCCGTCCCCCGCGTCTGACCGGTATCAGACACCCAGCAGGAGCAGACCGCATGGAAGCACAGGACGTGCAGGGCGACCTGGAGCACGTGCTCATGACCAAAGAGCAGATCCAGTCCACCATCAAGGACCTGGCAGTCCAGATCGACCGTGACTACCAGGACAAGGACGTGCTGCTGGTGGCCGTCCTCAAGGGCGCGGTCATGGTCATGGCAGACCTGTCCCGGGCCCTGGGCTCCCACGTCACCCTGGACTTCATGGCCGTGTCCTCCTACGGCTCCGGGACCCAGTCCTCCGGCGTGGTGCGGATCCTCAAGGACCTCGACGCCGACCTGATGGGCCGGCACGTGCTCATCGTCGAGGACATCATCGACTCCGGCCTGACCCTGTCCTGGCTGAAGACCAACCTCGAGTCCCGCGGTCCCGCCTCCGTGGAGATCTGCGCGTTCCTGCGCAAGCCCGAGGCCATGAAGGTGGACATCGACGTCAAGTACGTCGGCAAGGACATCCCGAACGAGTTCGTGGTCGGCTACGGGCTGGACTTCGACGAGAAGTACCGCAACCTGGACTTCATCGGCACCCTCGCCCCGCACGTCTACTCCTGACCCCAGCCTGCAGGGGCCCCGCTCCTCCGCCATCCGGGCTGGGATCCGCCCCCTCGTGCCGGACGAGCGGGGCGGGCCGGGTGCCGGGGGCGCCCCGGGCATTCCACCGCTCGCGAAAAGCGGCCTCCCGGGACCCAGGCATAGATCGGCGCCCGGTACCGTTGAAGAGTACGGCTGTGCCCCGGGCCAGCCATACCGCCGCGGACGCCACGCCCGCGCCGCAGGCCACAGTCAGGAGAGTTGTTGAAAGCCAAGAAGGTCTTCAAGGGCCCGATCATCTGGATCGTCCTGGCCGCCCTGTTCCTGGTGCTGATCATCCCGGCCCTCACCCAGGGCTCCAGTGCACGCGTCGACACGAACGTCGGCCTGGCCCTGCTGCAGGAGAACAAGGCCGAGCAGGCGCGCATCCAGGACGGTGACCAGCGCGTCGACCTGACGCTGCGGGACCCGTACACCCAGGACGGGCGCGAGCTCGGCACGGAGGTGTACTTCTACTACTCCACGGCCCGCGCCGAGAAGGTCGTGGAGGCCATCGACGCCTCCTCCCTGGACGGCTTCACGGACCAGCCGGTGCAGAACAACTGGCTGCTGTCCCTGCTCGGGTTCATGATCCCGTTCCTGCTCATCGCCCTGGTCTTCTGGTTCCTGATGTCCAGGATGCAGGGCGGCGGTGGCAAGGTCATGCAGTTCGGCAAGTCCAAGGCCAAGCTGATCTCGAAGGACATGCCGCAGGTGACGTTCGAGGACGTGGCCGGTGCCGAGGAGGCCGTGGAGGAACTCCACGAGATCAAGGAGTTCCTCTCCGAGCCCGCCAAGTTCCAGGCCGTCGGCGCCAAGATCCCCAAGGGCGTGCTGCTCTACGGCCCTCCCGGCACCGGCAAGACCCTGCTGGCCAAGGCCGTGGCCGGTGAGGCCGGCGTGCCGTTCTACTCCATCTCCGGCTCGGACTTCGTGGAGATGTTCGTCGGCGTCGGTGCCTCCCGCGTGCGCGACCTCTTCGAGCAGGCCAAGAACAACTCCCCGGCCATCATCTTCGTCGATGAGATCGACGCCGTCGGGCGCCATCGCGGTGCCGGCGTGGGCGGCGGCAACGACGAGCGCGAGCAGACCCTCAACCAGCTCCTGGTGGAGATGGACGGCTTCGACGCCACCACCAACGTCATTCTCATCGCGGCCACCAACCGGCCCGATGTCCTGGACCCCGCCCTACTCAGGCCCGGCCGCTTCGACCGCCAGATCGTCGTCGACCGCCCCGACCTCGAGGGCCGGCGGGCCATCCTCAACGTCCACGCCAAGAACAAGCCGCTGGCCAAGGGCGTCGACGTCGACGTGCTGGCTCGCCGCACCC
>JAPFFX010000108.1 GCA_026645375.1 Citricoccus sp. WCRC_4
CGACGTCGTGATCGTCGGTGCCGGCGGCGCCGGCATGCGCGCGGCGATCGAGGCCGGACAGCGCGCCCGCACCGCGGTGCTGACCAAGCTCTACCCCACCCGCTCCCACACCGGCGCAGCCCAGGGCGGCATGTGCGCCGCGTTGGCCAACGTGGAAGAGGACAACTGGGAGTGGCACACCTTCGACACCGTCAAGGGCGGCGACTACCTCGCCGACCAGGACGCCGTCGAGATCATGTGCAAGGAAGCCATCGACGCGGTCTACGACCTGGAAAAGATGGGGATGCCGTTCAACCGCACCCCGGAGGGCCGGATCGACCAGCGCCGCTTCGGCGGCCACACCCGCGATCACGGCAAGGCCCCGGTCCGCCGCGCCTGCTACGCGGCCGACCGCACCGGCCACATGATCCTCCAGACGCTCTACCAGAACTGCGTCAAGCACGACGTCGAGTTCTACAACGAGTTCTACGTGCTGGACCTGCTGCTGGTCGACGAGCCCGGCACCCGCCCGGACGGCACCCCGTTCACCCAGAAGCGCGTGGCCGGCGTCGTCTCCTACGAGCTGGCCACCGGCGAGCTGCACGTCTTCCAGGCCAAGTCCGTGGTCTTCGCCACGGGTGGTGCCGGCAAGGTCTTCAAGACCACCTCCAACGCCCACACCCTCACCGGTGACGGCATGGCGATCGCCTACCGCAACGGCCTGCCGCTGGAGGACATGGAGTTCATCCAGTTCCACCCGACCGGCCTGGCCGGCCTGGGCATCCTCCTCTCCGAGGCCGCCCGCGGCGAGGGCGGCATCCTGCGCAACTCGGACGGTGAGCGCTTCATGGAGCGCTACGCCCCCACCATCAAGGACCTGGCCCCGCGTGACATCGTGGCCCGTTCGATGGCCGAGGAGGTCCGCCAGGGCCGCGGTTGCGGCCCGAACAAGGACTACGTGCTGCTGGACCTGACCCACCTGGAGCCGGCGCACATCGACGCCAAGCTCCCGGACATCACCGAGTTCGCCCGGACCTACCTGGGCGTCGAGCCCTACACGGAGCCGGTGCCGGTGTTCCCGACGTGCCACTACGTCATGGGCGGGATCCCCACCAACGTCAAGGCCGAGGTCCTCCAGGACAACGACACCGTGGTCCCGGGCCTGTACGCCGCCGGCGAGGTGGCCTGCGTGTCCGTGCACGGCTCGAACCGACTGGGCACCAACTCCCTGCTCGACATCAACGTCTTCGGCCGTCGCGCCGGCATCTTCGCCGCCGAGTACGCCGCCACCGCCGACTTCGTCGAGCTTCCGGAGAACGGCGAGGCCCCGACCGTCGAGCACATCGAGAGCCTGCGTTCCGCCACCGGCACCGAGCGCGTCTCCGAGCTGCGGTCCGAGCTGCAGGAGGTCATGGACGCCGACATGCAGGTGTTCCGGACCGACGAGTCGATCCGCCGCGCCCTCGCCACGATCGAGTCGCTGCGCCAGCGCTACGAGAACGTCTCGGTGCAGGACAAGGGCAAGCGGTTCAACCTGGACCTGCTCGAGGGCCTCGAGCTGGGCTACCTGCTGGACATGGCCGAGGCCATGACCGTGGCGGCCCTGCACCGCAAGGAGTCCCGCGGCGGTCACTACCGCGAGGACTACCCGGACCGAAGCGACGAAGAGTGGATGAAGCACACCATGCTGTACCGGGACCCGAACTCCGAGATGGAGGGGGTCAAGGGCATCCGCTTCGAGACCAAGCCGGTCGTCGTTACCCGTTACCAGCCGATGGAGCGTAAGTACTGATGAGCACCACAGCAACCGAACCTGCCGAGGGCCCCTCGAAGGTCGACCTGGGCGAACAGGGCAGCGCCGGGGAGATCGAGAGCTTCGAGGTCACCCTGAAGGTGCGCCGCTACCTGCCGGAGACCACCGAGGACTCCTACTGGGACGAGTGGCGGGTCACCATGTACGGCACCGACCGCGTCCTGGACGCCCTGCACAAGGTCAAGTGGGAGCTGGACGGCACCCTGTCCTTCCGCCGCTCCTGCGCGCACGGCATCTGCGGTTCCGATGCCATGCGCATCAACGGCCGCAACCGCCTGGCCTGCAAGACCCTGCTGAAGGACCTGGACCTGTCCAAGCCGATCCTCGTGGAGCCCATCAAGGGCCTGCCGGTCGAGAAGGACCTGATCGTGGACATGGACCCGTTCTTCCAGTCCTACCGCGAGATCATGCCGTTCCTGATCAACAAGGGCCCGGAGCCGACGAAGGAGCGCCTGCAGTCCGCCGAGGACCGGGAGCGCTTCGACGACACCACCAAGTGCATCCTGTGCGCTGCGTGCACGTCCTCCTGCCCGGTGTTCTGGACCGACGGCCAGTACTTCGGTCCGGCGGCCATCGTCAACGCCCACCGGTTCATCTTCGACTCGCGCGATGATGCCGGGGACCTGCGCCTGGAGATCCTCAACGACAAGGAGGGCGTGTGGCGCTGCCGCACCACCTTCAACTGCACCGAGGCCTGCCCGCGCGGCCTCCAGGTGACCAAGGCGATCGCCGAGGTCAAGCAGGCCGTCCTGGCCGGTTCGTTCTGATCCGCTAGCGGTCCGCGGCAGGGGAGCCCGCTCCCCCACCACGCGAAAGCCCCCCCCGGGATTCTCCCGGGGGGGCTTTCGCGTTCCGTGCCGTCAGCGGCCGGAACGCGCCCGCATGTAGGCGTTGACGTCCGGCGAGAACGCCGTGACGATCCACCAGATGTTCACTGCGGCCAGGGCCAGCGTGACCACCAGCGTGGCGACGCCCAGGCCCGGCGCCGCGGACATCATCAGGCCCACTCCGATCAGACTCCCCAGGGTGAACAGGGTGCCCACGGACGCCAGCACGGTCCCGAGGACCCGGGCCCAGTTCTTGCCGCGCTTCAGGCCGAAGAACACGAGCAGGTAGAGCCCCACGGCGATGACGAGGACCACGACGGAGACCACCATGGCGAACGCCATGGACATCTGCACGGTCTCCTCGAGCTGTTCACGGGGAATCCCCAGGCCGGACTGGGCGTCCAGCTGGGCGTCCATGTAGGCCTCGCTGCCCGACAGCAGGAAGCCGACGACCTGGGTCAGGACGTAGATGACCAGGGACACCAGGGTCAGCGTCTTCAACCGGGCCCAGCCCTTGGGCTCGGCCATCTCCTGGCCCACCGCCCCGGGGTCGTAGGCGGTGGTGCCGTACCTGGAGCCCTGGTCGCCGGGCGCTGGGTACGGCTGCTGCTCGGCCGCACCG
>JAPFFX010000109.1 GCA_026645375.1 Citricoccus sp. WCRC_4
GGACTCGACCAGTACCATGGAGAATTCGCCGCCAACCTTCGCCAAGGCTTCGTCGGGATACTCCTGTGAGCACAACCGGGCCCCGGCTCCACGTGCCGGGGCCCGGTCTGGGCCGACAAACGCCTGCGGGTCAGGTCACTGGGACCGGAGCGGACAGCGATTCGGCGACCTTGAGGATGATCTCGTCCACCGTCGTGGTCGGCTTGAAACCGACCAGTTCGCCTGAGCGGGTGTTGTCGGGAACGCGACGGCGCATATCCTCGTATCCTTCGCCGTATGCAACGTCGTACGGGACGAGGGTGATCTCACTGGGGCTATCGAGCAACTCCACGGTGCGCTTGGCCAGATCGAGGATCGAGATCTCCGTCATGCCCCCGAGATTGAACGCCTGGCCATATGCCTTCGGCTCCTCCGCGATACGAACCAGCGTTGGGACCACGTCGGTCACGTACGAGAAACAACGCGTCTGCAATCCATCCCCGAAGACGGTCAGGGGCTGTCCCCGCAAGGCTTGACCCACCAGGTTGGGAACCACCATGCCGTAACGCCCCGTCTGACGCGGGCCGACCGTGTTGAAGAGCCGGATGATGGCCACTTCCAAGCCGAACTCACGCCAGTATGCGTGGGCAAAGGCTTCGTCGATTCCCTTGGCCGCAGCGTAGGTCCAACGAGACTTCAAGGCGGACCCGAGGATCCGGTCTGCCTCTTCGGTCAGGGCATCCGAGGCGTTCTTGCCGTAGATCTCGCTCGTGGACGCCAACAGCAGCGAGGCCCCGGCCTCCAAGCAGGCATCAAGCACGGCCTCCGTGCCGTGGATATTGGTGCGCAGGCTTTCCAGCGGGTGGTCGACGATCAGATGAACCCCTACGGCGGCAGCCAGGTGGAAGACCCGGTCCTGTCCGGAGATCACCTCGCGGACCAGCTGCCGGTCCAGGATGTCTCCTTCGACGAAGGTGAAGCCGGGATGGTCTCGGCTGCTTTCCAGGTTGGCCAGCGAACCGGTGGACAGGTTGTCCAGTACGGTGACCTGATCTCCCCGGGCCAGCAGGTATTCGGTCAGGTGGCTGCCGATGAATCCGGCGCCTCCTGTGATGACTGTTTTCATTTCAGTTTCCCTTGAGACGGTGAACGTGGTGGTTCTGTTAGAGGTGAAAGATGTTCTTGGCGTGCGGCTGACGGAATGTAGCGTCCAGCACCGGCATGCTCTGGGGCACCCAGTTGAGAGTGACCCCGGTGTGGGCGGTGTGCAGCACCACGAGATCTGGCGCGAATGCCAGGGGATCGATCTCGTGGAACAGCTCTGTACCGCCGGGCAGGCGCAAGGTGGGGAAGAGTTTGTCGTGATAGGCGAGGACGGCACCGCCCTCAGCCAGACCCTCGAGTATTTCCAGTGCCGGTGATTCCCGGAGATCTTCCACATCCGGTTTGTAGGCCACTCCGACCACGAGAATGCGGGCACCGTGCAACCCGAGGTCCCGATCGGACAGGATGCGGCGCACCCTCTCCACTACTCGTCCAGGGCGCGCAGCGATGGCGTTCATGGCCTGTTCGATCACCGGCGTGCTCCGGCGGGCCTTCTTCATCTGCCAGAGCAGATAGTGTGGATCGCAGGGGATACAGTGACCACCGACGCCTGGACCCGGCGTGAAGGCCATGTAGCCGTAGGGTTTCGTCGACGCCGCATTGATCACTTCCATCACGTCCAGTTCCAGGGACTGGGCGACGTCGGCGAACTCATTGGCCAGGGCGATGTTGACGGCACGGAAGGTGTTCTCCACCAACTTGGTCATCTCGGCAGCGTCGGCCGATCCGACCAAGTGCACCTTTTCTGTGTAGGTACGGATGAGCTTGACTGCGGCATCCGCACAAGCCGGCGTGATGCCGCCGACCACACGAGGTACCTCCTCATGGGCCACGTCCATGCCGGGGTTAATGCGTTCGGGACTGAAAGCGACATTGATGTTGACGCCGGCAATGAGCCCGCGGTCCACGAGAGGCTGGGCCAGGAGGTCCCTGGTGCTGCCCACATAGGTGGTGGAGGTCAAGAGCAGCGTCTGCCCAGCGACCGCGTGCTCCACCACGCTCTTGCAGGCGCCATCCAGGATCTTCAGATCGGGTACGAGATGGTCGTCAACAGGAGTGGGCACGCATACGATGACGGCAGCCGCCCTCTTGAGGTCGGAAACGTCACTGGTCAGGACGAAACCGGGATCAGCGAGGGCGTAGAGGAGCCGATCGCGGTCCGATTCCACTAGATCCGCGCGCTGGGAGCGGATCACCTCCAGCCGGGACTCACTGACATCCACGCCCAGCACCCGTGCCCCCGCAGCGCTGAACGCCAGCGATGTCGGCAACCCCACGTACCCGAGACCCACGATGGCGACGTCGAATTCGAAGTCTGTACCGATGGCGCTCCCGGTTCGGGTTCCGATTCGGGTTCCCACACCTTCGTCCAGCAGCTGGCCGACGAGTTGCTCCGTTAATGGGAGGGTTGTTGCCTTGTGGCTGCGGGCCTCACGCGTCCCGCTTTGAAGTACTTCTTCCGTCATGATCTTTCCCCACTGACAATTGAGCCTAACGATCTTTGCTGACCTGGATCATTAGCGAATCCAGACGAACTTGAGGCTAGGAGGGCCCCATCGCACCCGCCCGCGTAGCTCCTACTCGTTTCCTGCTCAGCGACCACTCACTGGTTGTCCAGTACTCCGGATTGCGCAGCAAGAGGTGCGCCCCTTGGCGTCCTCTTCCGGCGGGGACTGGATCCCCCTCTCATCCCCACTCTTCGACCTTCAGGTGCTCTGGGTACAGGACATGCGCGCGTTCGAGCACCGTCGGCAGGGTGCATGTGCATGCCGATGAGGACCACTGCGAATGTGCAAGTCCGCTGACGATTCGATATCTCTATCGTCGACGCCTGCCTGGGTCCGACCACTACGGACTCCGTGCTGGATCAGCTGGGGGCGGCGTTCAGGAGGGCAGTGATCAACTGGCTGATCCCCACAAGAGCCAGCAAGTGGTGCTCAAGTACACGCGTGGCCTGGGTGGTCTCGTCTTCAACAAATCTCTTAGCGCTTTCGACATCCTGACACTTCTCCATGGTCGCGCCCGGTGTCCGACTGATAGGGGGTGTCGCTCGTCGGGGACCGTGCCGATCCGACGAGGGCGAGCGGGGAATGGTGCGGAGGTACTTCACGAGACGGCCGGTGCCTCATCGTGGCAGCAGGGTATACGTGCGGTATTCCGGACCCGGATGGGACACGTCACCGTGTCACGCCGCTGGGACCCGAGAAGCAGCCATTGGATCTCCTTAACGAACGAACTCCCCGGAAGCAGGAACTGAGTTTCTCAGTCCAGCTTCCGGGGAGCAGTAAAATTCCTGCCGGGCACTAGGCCGCGCTCGGCCTCTATCGTGCTATCACAGTCAGCGGCCGGAGCGCGCCCGCATGTAAGCGTTGACGTCCTTGGAGAACGCGGTGACGATCCACCAGATGTTCACGACGACGAACAGGACGCTGAGGATCAGCGTCAGGGTCCCCATGACCGGGGAGATCGCCAGGGCGACGCCGATCCCGGTGAGGCCGACGAGCGTGTACAGCGTGCCGACCGCTGCCAGCACCGTGCCCAGGATGCGGGCCCAGTTCTTCCCGCCGCGCAGGCCGAGGAAGACCGCCAGGTACAGGACCAGGGAGGCCACCAGGCTGCCGACGGCGAAGGCCATGCCGGTGGCGAGACCGATGCTGACCAGCTGGTCCACCATCTCCGGGGTGGCCGGCTGGCCCTGGGCCTCCATCTGCAGCTCGACCTGCTGGCGGATGGCGCCCTCGTTGATACCGAGGAAGCCGACGACCCCGGAGAGGACGGAGATCCCGAAGGACACCAGGGTCAGCGTCTTCAGCCGGGCCCAGCCCTTGGGCTCGGCCATCTCCTGGCCCACCGCCCCGGGGTCGTAGGCGGTGGTGCCGTACCTGGAGCCCTGGTCGCCGGGCGCTGGGTACGGCTGCTGCTCGGCCGCACCG
>JAPFFX010000155.1 GCA_026645375.1 Citricoccus sp. WCRC_4
CCCCGGACCGAGTTGCATGTCCACGCCTTCGGCGAGGACCGGGGGGCCGACTACCACGGGGCCACGGTCAGCAGCTATGGGGTGCCCGGGGGGCTGGAGGTGGCCAACGCGGCGGTGCAGACCCTGGGGACCGACCTGGCGATCCTCCAGGACCTGGCCGGGACCGACCTCATCCACACCCACACGTGGTACGCCAACATGGCCGGTCACCTGGGGGGACTGCTCCACGGCGTCCCGCACGTCCTCTCAGCACACTCCCTGGAACCCCTGCGCCCGTGGAAGGCTGAGCAGCTCGGCGGGGGATACCGGCTGTCGTCCTGGGCGGAGGCCACCGCCTACGCGTCGGCAGCGGCTGTGATCGCGGTGTCCGAGGGCATGCGGAACGACATCCTCGCCGCCTACCCGGCGGTCGATCCGGAGAGGGTGCGGGTGGTCCATAACGGCATCGACACCGGACTGTGGACGCCCCAGGCCGACACGGACGCCCTCCAGCGGCACGGGATCGACCCGGACCGTCCCACGGTCGCCTTCGTCGGGCGGGTCACCCGCCAGAAGGGCGTGCCCTACCTGTTGCGCGCCGCCGCTCGCCTCGATCCGGACGTCCAGCTGGTACTGTGCGCCGGTGCCGCGGACACCCCGGAACTCGCGGCGGAGGTCACCGGGCTGATCCGCGAGCTGCAGGCCACCCGGGACGGCGTCGTGGTCATCGAGGGCATGCTCCCGCGCCGGGACATCATGCAGGTCCTCAGCCACGCCACGGTCTTCGCCTGCCCCTCGATCTACGAACCCCTCGGCATCGTCAACCTCGAGGCCATGGCGTGCGGCACGGCCGTGGTCGCGTCCGCCGTGGGCGGGATCCCCGAGGTGGTCCGGGACGGCGTCACCGGGCGCCTCGTCCGGCTCGAGCAGCTCTCCGACGGGACGGGCACCCCACTGGACGAGGAGGGCTTCGTGGCCGACTTCGCCTCGGCCCTGTCCTCGGTCCTGGCCGACCCTGAGGCGGCCGACCGCATGGGCCGGGCCGGGCGGCAGCGGGCCATCGACCATTTCTCCTGGGACTCCATCGCCGACCGCACGCTCGACGTCTACGCGTCCGTCCTCGGATGACGGGTGCGCGCGTCCTGGTCACCGGCTGGTCCTCCGTGCTGCACGGGGAGGCCACCGCCGGGGACGTCCTGGCCATGCGCACCGTGGAGCGCGCCCTGCGCGTGGCCGGGATCAGCCAGGACACGGCCTGGAGCGCCGTGATGAGGCCGCCCGGCGGCCTGGCACTGGACGACGTCGACCCTCGGCAGTACTCACACCTCGTCTTCGCCTGCGGGCCGGCCTCCGGCGAGGCGCTGCTGGAGCTGCACGGGCGTTTCGCCCACTGCACCCGGATCGCGGTGGGCGTCAGCGTGCTCGATCCGTCGGACCCCGCGGTGACCGGGTTCCATCGCGTGATCGCCCGTGACCGCCCGGGGGCGCCACCGCGGCCGGACCTGGCCAGCGTCGCGCCCGCTGGGGCCACCCCGATGCCGCCGGTGCTGGGCGTGTTCCTGACGGGCGGGCAGCGCGAATACGGGGCCCGCCGGCGGCACGAGGACGTGATGGACACCGTGGGGTCCTGGCTGGGCGGCCTCGGTGAGGGCCTGCTCGACCTCGACACCCGGCTCGACCCGCGGGACTGGCGGCTGCCCACGACCCCGGAACAGCTACAGGCCGTCATCGCGCGGCTGGACACGGTGGTCACCATGCGCATGCACGGGCTCGTCCTGGCCCTGCGCTCCGCGGTGCCGGTCCTCGCGCTGGACCCCGTGGAGGGTGGCGGGAAGGTCACCGCGCAGGCGCGGGCGCTCGGCTGGCCTGCGGTCCTCGGGTCCGGTGACCTGACGCCGTCGGTCCTCGACGAGACGCTGCAATGGTGCCTGTCGACGGAGGGGCGGCACGCGGCCCGCTACGCTGCCGGCCGCATGGGGTGGCCGGCAGACGGCCCGCCCGGTGCCGAGGACGCCGTCGCCAGTGCCGTCGGCGCCGTCGTCGACGGCCAATTGGACGAACTCGTCGAGGCGGTCCGGGCGCCTCGGGCGGCGTGTGACGGAACGGATGAGTTGCGCATCACACGTGTGTAAGACTGGCCGCGTGCGCTACTTAGGGATCAATGCAACGTTCCATGACCCGGCAGCCGCCCTCGTCGTGGACGGCCACGTGGTGGCCGCCGCCGAGGAGGAGCGGTTCTCCCGCCGCAAGCACGGCAAGCGGCCCGTGCCGTTCTCGGCCTGGGAGCTGCCCGAGCAGTCCATGCGCTGGGTGCTCAAGCACGCGGGGCTCACCCCGGCCGACCTGGACGGGGTGGCCTACTCCTTCGACCCCGAGCTGGCCGCTCCCATCCCCGACGATCCCTACGATCCCGTCCGCATCGACTACGTCCGCCGTGCTCCCGGCTTCATCGCCGAGGCGCTGCCGGGCCTGGACCGGGCCAAGGTCAGCTTCGTCCAGCACCACGTCGCCCATGCCGCCTCCTCCGGCCTGGCCGGCCCATACCGCACCGGTGCGGTCCTGGTCTCCGATGGCCGCGGAGAGGGCCACTCGCACCTGGCGGGCCACTACGAGGACGGCGAGCTGACGGTCCTGGCCCGCCAGGCCCTCCCGGACTCCCTGGGCCTGGTCTACGAGTCCCTCACGGATCACCTCGGTTTCCTGCGGTCATCGGACGAGTTCAAGGTCATGGCCCTGGCCTCCTATGGCACGCCGCACTTCACCGATGAGCTGCGGGAGTGCATCCACGCCAACGGCGACGGCGGTTTCACGGCGCGGGCACCGGACTGGGAGCGGTTCGCGCCGCGCCGGATCGATGACGGCACCTGGGGCGGGGCGCATGCCGACCTGGCGGCGTCGGTCCAGGCACTGGTCGAGGAGACGCTCGTGGACCTGGCCCGCTGGCTGCGCCGGGAGACCGGTGCCAGCGTGCTCACCATGGCCGGGGGCACGGCCCTGAACTGCGTGGCCAACTCGCGCATCTGGCGCGAGGCAGGGTTCGACGACGTCTGGGTCCAGCCGGCCTCCGGTGACTCCGGCACCGCGCTCGGCGGCGCGCTCGTGCTGGCCCAACGGGCCGGTGACCTTGCGGCCCCCGCACCGACGGCCGCCCTGGGACGCAGCTGGACCGACGACGAGCTGGCCCAGTGGCTGACGACGGCCCAGGTCCCCTTCACGACCCCCGGCTCCCGCGAGGCACTCGCCGCGGAGGTCGCGGACGTCCTCGAGGGCAACGGCGTGATCGCCTGGTTCGACGGCCGGAGCGAGTTCGGTCCCCGGGCCCTGGGGCGTCGTTCCCTGCTGGCCAACCCCATGCACGCGGAGAACCTCGAGCGCCTCAACGACGTCAAGGGCCGCGAACAGTTCCGGCCGGTGGCGCCCATGGTCCTGCAGGAACGCGCCGCGGAGATCTTCAGCGGCGGTCCCATCCCCAGCCCCTACATGCTGTTCACCCACCAGGTCGCCCCCGAGTGGTGCGACCGCATCCCCGCCGTGACCCATGTGGACGGTTCCGCGCGGATCCAGACGGTCAGTGATGAGGACAACGCGGGCATCGCCGCGCTGTTGCGCGCCTTCGGGCAGCGCACCGGTGTCCCAGTGGTGGTCAACACGAGCCTGAACACCGCAGGCCGGCCCATGGTGGACGATCCCCGCGACGCGCTGGAACTGTTCGGTTCCGCGCCGGTGGCCGCGCTCGTGCTCGGACCGCACCTCGTCCGGCGCGCCCACCTCTTCGCGGATCCGGCCACTGCATGAGCGCCACGACCATCCTGGACACCGCCCGGGGTCCCGCCGCCTACGCCATCGTCATCCCCTCCGTTGGCCGCCCCTCGCTGGACCGGCTGCTGGACACGGTCGCCGCACTGGAGACGGACGCCGCGGCCCCACCGCCCGTCGACGTCGTCGTCGTCGACGACCGGCGTGAGCCGGATGCCGGCACGGAACCGCTGGCGCCACTCGCGCCCACGCTGTCCGGCCGGCCCGTCCGCGTGGTGCGGGGTCATGGCCGGGGACCGGCCGCGGCACGGAACCGGGGCTGGCGGGCCGTGGACGACGCCGTGGAATGGATCGCCTTCCTGGACGACGACGTCGAGCTCCCGGCGGACTGGGCGCGTCGTCTCGCCGCGGACCTGGCCGCCTGCACTCCCGACGTCGGCGCGACCCAGGGGCGGATCACCGTCCCGCTGCCGCTGCACCGGCGGCCCACCGACTGGGAGCGCAACACCGCCTCCCTGCAGGACGCCGACTGGGCGACGGCGGACATGGCCTACCGGCGCCGGGTCCTGGAGTGCGTCGGCGGCCTGGACGAACGCTTCCCCCGGGCCTACCGCGAGGACGCGGACCTCGCCGTCCGGGTGCGCCGGGCCGGTCACCGCCTGGTGCGGGGAGAGCGCACCATCCTGCACCCGGTCCGGCCGGCGGACGACTGGGTGAGCCAGCGCGTCCAGGCGGGCAACGCGGACAACGCCCTGATGCGCCGGCTCCACGGCCCCCGGTGGCGCCACGAGGCGCAGGCACCGGGGGGCGCCTTCGCCTGGCACGTGACGACGACCGCGGCCGCCGCCACCGCACTGGCCGGCACCGCCGGGATCGTGGCCGGAGTCCGGGGCGCCGGCTGGCTGGCCGGCGCGGGGGCGCTGGGCTGGGCGGCCCTCTACCGCCGGTTCCTCGTGGAGCGGATGGCACCCGGCCCCCGCCCGGGAGAGCCCGGATTCCGGGCCGAGTTGCGCCGGATGGCACTCACCAGCGCAACGATCCCGCCCGCGGCGGTCTGGCACCGCGTCCGGGGCTGGGCCCGGCATCGCACCACCGAACCGTGGCCGGTGCGGCCCCGGGCCGTGCTCTTCGACCGGGACGGCACCCTCGTGCACGACGTGCCCTACAACGGGGACCCGGTCCGCGTGGTGCCGGTGGACGGTGCCGCCGAGGCCGTGGCACGGGTCCGCGCCGCCGGGCTGAAGACCGCCGTGGTGTCGAACCAGTCGGGGATCGCCCGCGGGCTGGTCTCGCGCGAGCAGGTGGACGCCGTCAACGCCCGGGTGGATGAACTGCTGGGTCCCTTCGACTCCTGGCAGGTGTGCCCCCACGGGCCGGCGGACAGCTGCGCGTGCCGCAAGCCGCGGCCGGGCATGGTCCTCGCCGCGGCCGCGTCCCTGGGCGTACGACCCGAGCACTGCGTGCTCATCGGGGACATCGGCGCGGACGTCGAGGCGGCGCAGGCAGCCGGGGCCCGGTCCGTGCTCGTGCCCACGGAGGTCACCCGCGCCGCGGAAGTGACCGATGCTCCCGTGACGGCACCGGACCTGCCCACTGCCGTGGACCTGGTCCTGCGGCTCGCCGGTTCCACCTCCACCGGCACGGAGGCACCGGCCGGTGCCCGGGACGGTGAGCGATCCAGCACATGACGCGCATCCTCGCAGTACGGCTCGACTCGGACGGCGATGTCCTGCTCACCGGGCCGGCCATCCACGCCCTGTCCCGGATCGGGACCGTCGACCTGCTGGCCTCGCCCTCCGGCGCCGCCGCGGCCCGGCTCCTGCCCGGCGTGCGGACGGTGATCGAGTTCGACGCACCCTGGTCCGGCTTCCGGCCTCCGCCGGTGGACGCGCAGTCGACCCTGGACCTGGTGGAGGTCCTGCGACGCAACGGCTACGACCGGGCGGCGATCTTCACCTCCTTCCACCAGTCACCGCTGCCGATGGCCCTGCTGGCTCGGATGGCCGGGATCGGCCAGGTCGTGGGCACCAGCACCGACTACCCGGGCTCGCTGCTGGACGTCCGCCTGAAGCGCGCGGACCCGCCGGCCGGAGGCCATGAGGTCGAGGCCGCCCTCGAGGTCGCGGTGGCCGCCGGGGCCGAGCGTCCTGACCGCCCGAGGCTGGCGGTGCGAGAGCCGCTGCCGGCGCTGCCCGGGGAGCTGCCCGGCTCCGTCCGTGAGTCCGGCTTCGTGGTCCTGCACCCGGGCGCGTCCGTTCCGGCTCGCGGACTGCGCCCAGACCACGCCGCCGGACTCGCCGCGGCGCTCGCGCGGGCCGGTCATGCCGTCGTCGTCACGGGTGGCCCGGGGGAGCGCGAGCTGGTGGCGCAGACCGTCGCGATGGCCCGTCAGCAGTGCCCGGGGGCCGTCCTCGTGGACCTCTCCGGCGCCACTGACCTGGCCGGACTGGCCGCCGTGCTCGCCGCCGCCGACTGCACGGTCGTCGGCAACACCGGTCCGGCACACCTCTCGGCCGCGGTCGGCACGCCCGTCGTCTCCCTGTTCGCCCCGGTGGTGCCCGCCGGCCGCTGGCGACCGTACGGGGTCGCCGTCCGCCTGCTCGGTGACCAGCAGGCCCCCTGCCGGGACAGCAGGGCTCGCGACTGCCCGGTGCCGGGCCACCCGTGCCTGGGCGGCATCAGCGGTGCCGAGGTGGTCGCCGCCGTCGCAGACCTCACGCCCCCTTCCCGAGGAGAGACATGAGAATCCTGATCTGGCACGTGCACGGCTCCTGGATGACCGCCTTCGTCCAGGGCCGGCACGAGTACCTGCTGCCCGTCGACGCCGCGCGCGGGCCGGACGGCCGCGGACGCGCCCAGACCTGGGACTGGCCGGACGCGGCACGCGAGTTGACCGCTGCGGAGCTGGCCGGTGAGGACATCGACCTGGTCGTGCTGCAGCGGCCGCATGAGGCCGAGCTGCTGCGGCAGTGGACCGGGCTGCGTGCCGGCACCGACGTGCCGGCCGTGTACCTCGAGCACAACGCCCCGACCGGGGCTGCGGTGGCCTCCGGGCATCCCTGCGCCGGACATGACACCATCCCCATCGTGCACGTGACCCACTTCAACCGGATGATGTGGGACAACGGTGCGGCACGCACGGAGGTGATCGAGCACGGGATCTGCGATCCGGGGCACCTGTACACCGGTGAGGACGCCTCCCTGGCCGTGGTGGTCAACGAACCGGTACGGCGGACGCGGGTCGCGGGCACGGACCTCGTGCTGGAACTGTCCCGGACGCTGCCGGTGGACGTCTACGGCATGGGCATGGACCAGCTGGCCGGGGCGGCGCCCTGGCTTGAGGGCCGACTACATGAGAACTATCGCCAGTCCGAGCTTCACCGGGCACTGGCCGGCCACCGGGTGTACCTCCATCCGTACCGGTGGACGAGCCTGGGCCTGGCCCTGTTGGAGGCCATGACGCTGGGGATGCCGGTGCTCGCCCTGTCCACGACGGAGGCACCCCGCGCCGTTCCCCCCGCGGCCGGGCTGCTGAGCAATGATCCCGCGGAGCTGGCCGACCGTGGCCGTCAGTGGCTCGACGACGCCGCGGCAGCCGCCGAGGCCGGTGCCGCCGCCCGTGCCCACGCCCTTGAGCGCTACGGCCTCGAACGCTTCCTGGCGGACTGGGACGCCCTGGTCGAGCGGGTGGCCGCATGAGCACGGACCACCGCACCACCCCGCAGGGCGGGTCCGGCCCCCTCGACGTCGCCATGGTCTCGGAACACGCCTCGCCCCTGGCCGCACTGGGCGGCGTGGATGCCGGTGGCCAGAACGTCTTCGTGGCCTCCCTCGCCTCCCGGCTGGGCCGGACCGGTCACCGTGTCCGCGTCTACACCCGGCGCGACGACCCCGGCCTGCCGGTCCAGGTGGAGGTCGGACCGGGCGTGACGGTCGTGCACGTGCCGGCCGGTCCCGCACGGGAACTGTCCAAGGACGAATTGGCGCCCTACATGGACGAGTTCGCCCGCTGGATGACCGAGCACTGGCGCCGGGAGGGGACGCCGGACGTCGTGCACGCCCACTTCTGGATGTCGGGCATGGCCGCGACGGCCGCCGCCGCGACCGCCAGGATCCCGGCGGTCCAGACGTTCCACGCCCTGGGCTCTGTCAAGCGCCGCCACCAGGGCACGGCGGACACCAGCCCCTCGTGCCGGCTCGAGACCGAGGCCCGCCTGGTGGCCCAGAACCAGCTGGTGCTGGCCACGTGCCGAGACGAGGTCCAGGAACTGATGGGCCTGGGCGCCGACCCAGACCGTGTGCGTACCGTGCCGTGCGGCGTGGACGCCGAGGCCTTCGTGCCGGCGGCGGACCACCCCGGGACCGGCGGGCAGCGCTCGGCGCAGGAGCCCGTGCGCCTGGTCGCGGTGGGCCGGCTGGTCGAGCGCAAGGGCGTGGACGTCGTCGTGCGTGCGCTGGCCCAGGTCCCGCAGGCACACCTGACCGTGGCCGGCGGTCCGGAGCGCTCGGCGCTTCACGACGACCCGGAGGCCCGCCGGCTGCTCGCCCTGGCCGAGGAGTACGGGGTCTCGGACCGGCTCACCCTGACGGGCCGCGTGGACCGCCAGGAGGCGGCGCGGCTGTTGTCCAGTGCCGATGTCGTCACGTGCACGCCGTGGTACGAGCCGTTCGGCATCGTGCCCCTGGAGGCCATGGCCTGTGGGCGGCCTGTGGTCGGCTCGGCCGTCGGCGGCCTGCTGGACAGCATCGACGACGGCACCACCGGGCTCCTCGTGCCCCCGCGCGACGTGGACGCCACCGCCGCGGCCATCCGCCGCCTCGCGGAGGACCCGGAGCTGGCCGAGCGCATGGGCCGGGCCGGTCGGGAGCGCGTGCAGGAACTCTTCAGCTGGGAGCGGGTGGCAGCACTGACCGAGGCGGCCTACCGCGAGGCCTGCGCCGCCTACGCCGAGGCACACCCGAGCCGGCCCGAGGCCACCCGGCGGCGCCTGGCGGAGCACCGTGTCGAGCTTGACCGGGCCCTGGCCGCCCTCGAGGACGAGGCTGACGTGGTGGACCGCTGGGGACGCCGGCTGTTCGACCGGCTGCACGAGGGCGGGCGCGTCCTGGCCGCCGGCAACGGCGGCAGCGCTGCCGAGGCCCAGCACTTCACCGCCGAGCTGGTCGGGCGGTTCCAGGGCGAACGACGTCCCCTGGCGGCCGTGTGCCTCTCGGCGGAGACCTCCTCCCTGACCGCGATCGTCAATGACTACGGTGCCGACGAGGCGTTCGCGCGCCAGGTGCAGGCGCACGGGCGTGCCGGCGACGTGGTGGTGTTGCTGTCGACGAGCGGTTCGAGCCCGAACGTGCTCGCGGCGGCGCGCCGGGCCCGGCAGGAGGGGATGGTGGTCTGGGCGCTGACCGGGCGGGCGCCGAACCCGCTGGCCGAGCTCGCCGACGAGGCCGTCTGCGTTCCCGCGGACTCGACCTCGGTGGTCCAGGAGGCCCACCTGGTCCTGTTGCACGCACTGTGTGCTGTGATGGACGAAGGCTTCATGCACTGCCGGCGCGACCCGGACACCGTCCCGGGCGAATCGAGGAAGGGGACGCCATGAGCACGCGCATCGTCGTGGTCGGGGACGTACTGCTGGACCGGGACGTCACCGGCAACTCCGAGCGGCTGAGTCCGGACGCCCCCGTGCCGGTCGTGGACGTGGAGCACGTGCACGCCAGTCCGGGCGGTGCCGGCCTGGCCGCACTACTGTGTGCCGGTCGGGCCGGTGGCATGCCCGGGCCGGCGCCGGCCGTGACCCTGGTGGCGCCGTTGGCCGAGGACGCCGCCGCGGCGGAGCTGCGCGCCGCGCTGGACGGGATCCGGATCCACGCGCTGGGCCACGAGGGCGGCACCCGGACCAAGACGCGCATCCGCAGCGCGGGCCAGACGCTGGTCCGGGTGGACGAGGGCGGCCCGGGGACGCCCCGGGACGTCGATGCCACCCGCTTGGCCGAGGTCCTGGACAGCGCCGACGTTGTGCTGGTCTCGACTACGGGGGAGGGGTCACCCGGAACGATGCCGTCAGGACTGTCCTGGCGCGCGTGGCCATCCGGGTGCCGTTGGTGTGGGATCCGCATCCGCGCGGCGGCGAGCCGGTGGCCGGGTGCACCGTGGTCACCCCGAACCTGGCCGAGGCCCGCGCCGCGGTGGCCACGCTGACCGGCGGTGGACAGGCACCGGGCGGGACGGCCGACGAGGACCTCGCCGAGGCGCTGCGGGTCGGCTGGGACGCGCAGTCGGTGACGGTGACGGCCGGGGCGCGCGGGGCCTTTCTCGCCACGATCGGGACGGCCGAGCTGGTCCCGACCGTGCCGGTCGACTCCTCCGATCCCTGCGGCGCGGGGGATCGGTTCGCCGCGAGCGTCGCCGCCCACCTTGCCGCCGGCGCCTCCGTGCACCGTTCGGTCGCCTCTGCCGTCGCGGACGCCGCGCACTGGGTGGAGGCCGGGGGTGCCGCGGCCTTCCGCGACGGCCGCATCGGCCCCCAGGGACCGGTCAGCGCCCGGGCGGCGGACCGCCCGCTGGCCGAGGACCCCCAGGAGGCGGCAATCCACGCCGTGGCCGCGACGCGGGCCAGGGGCGGGACCGTGGTGGCCACTGGCGGGTGTTTCGACGTGCTTCATCCGGGCCACCTCGAGACCCTGCGCCGTGCCCGGGCCCTGGGCGACGTCCTCGTGGTCCTGCTCAACTCCGACGACTCGGTGCGGCGACTCAAGGGCCCGGGCCGGCCGGTGGTCGGCCAGCAGGACCGGGCGGCACTGCTCATGGGCCTGCGGGACGTGGACGGCGTGCTGGTGTTCGACGAGGACGATCCCCGGGCCGCCCTGGACCGCCTCCGCCCGGACGTCTGGGCCAAGGGCGGAGACTACACCCCCGAGATGCTGCCCGAGGCCTCGCTCGTGCGCGACTGGGGTGGGCGGGTGGAAGTCCTGCCCTACCTGCCGGGCCGGTCGACGACCGGGATCGTGGAACGCATCACCTCGGGCAACGTGGATGCACACTGACGCGCCGGAGCCCTACACGGCCGACTGGCTCGCCTCCACGGCCGGAGGCGGCGACCGGACGCGCGCACACGCTGCGGACCAGGCCGGACTGCCGCGGCTGCACCGCGACGACGTCGTCGTGCTCCGGGCGCTGGGCCTGGGAGACGCCCTCACCGGCGTCGCCGCACTGCGCGGTGTCCGCCGCCTGGCGCCGGGCCGACGGCTCGTCCTGGCGGCTCCCGGCGCGACCGGGAGCCTCCTCCGGGGACTCGGGGTGGTCGACGAGGTCCTGCCGATGCCGGGACTGGTTCCATTCCCGCCCGTGCCGGCGGGGATGACGGTCGTGAACCTGCACGGGCGGGGTCCCGCCAGCCATCGGCTGCTGCAGGACACCCGGCCGCGGCGCCTGGTCGCCTTCGCGTCCGGGGAGGCGCACCATGCGGGCCCGGCCTGGCACGCCGAGGAGCACGAGGTCGACCGCTGGTGCCGACTGGTGCGGGACGCCGGAGGGGAGTGTTCACGAGCCGACCTGCGGCTGCGTCCCCGCTCCGAGGCGGACGCGGCACGGGCACGGCACGCCGGGTCCGCGCCCGTGGTGCTGCATCCCGGGGCCGCCTCGCCCGCCCGGCACTGGCCGGCCGGACGATGGCGCCGGGTCGCGGCCGCGTTGGCCGCCGACGGGCACGCCGTCGTGGTCACCGGGTCGCACACCGAGGCCCCGCTGGGCCGAACCGTGAGCGGTGGGCTGGCCGGCGTCGAGGACCAGACCGGGCGCCACACCCTCGGCGGGCTCTCCGCGCTGATCCGGGACGCCGCCCTCGTCCTCAGCGCGGACACCGGCGTGGCCCACCTGGCCACGGGCTGGTGCGTGCCCTCCGTGGTCCTGTTCGGTCCGGTGCCGCCGGCACGCTGGGGCCCCGCCGTCGACCCTGACCTGCACGAGGTGCTGTGGCATGGCGACCCGGAGGCAGGTGTCTGGGGCGATCCGCACGGCGACCGCCTCGACCCGCTCCTGGACCAGGTCACCGTGGAAGAGGTACTGGCAGCCGCCGGCCGCCAGCTGGACCGACGTCTTCTATCAGGAAGGACTCATCGTGAACCCTGAGCATCCACAGGACGCGCCCGTTCCCGCCGCGAACGGCCGGCGCATCCGCCGGGCCGTGGTCACCGGGGGCGCGGGCTTCCTGGGCAGTCACCTGTGCACCGAG
>JAPFFX010000168.1 GCA_026645375.1 Citricoccus sp. WCRC_4
CGGTCATAGCGTGGGGGAAACGCCCGGTCCCATTCCGAACCCGGAAGCTAAGGCCCACAGCGCCGATGGTACTGCATCCGGGAGGATGTGGGAGAGTAGGACGCCGCCGGACAACCATTGACCAGGAGCCCTGGACCACACGGTCCAGGGCTCCTGCGTTTAACCACCCCACCACCCCACCACCACGAAGACCCGCACCACCCCACCACCACCGCGCCACCACCCACCTACCCAATTCCCCACCAGCCGACCCGCCGGGAAGGATGGGAGGATGGACCTCATGTCCGACAGCCTCTTCCTGGACCCGTTCGCCCCGCCCCCGTCGGGTGACTCCGCCGGCACCACGGCCCCGGCCGCGGAGCATGCGCCAGAGGGGGAAACCACCTCCCTCACGGCAGAGGTCCCCCTCGCCGCGGACCGGGCCGTCGAGGCGTTCCTGGAATACGTCCACCTCTGGTGGCCGAGTGCACTGCGGACCTGCGGTGAGGACAGCCACCTGGGCTTCGAGGAGGGATCCCTCCTCGAGGAAGGGGTGGACGGGTCGCGGCACCGGTGGGCGGACGTCGCCGGGATCGACGGCGCCTCGCTGTCCCTGCGCTGGTTCGGTGCCGGCCACGAGCAGGCCGCCGGCACGGGCACGGACGTCACCCTCGAGTTCGCCATCGAGTCCACGACGCAGACGCTCGTGACCATCCGGGGGAGCGGGGCGATCTCGTTGCGGCAGGATTGGCATCCGCTGCTGGACGGCTACGCACGCTTCGCCGGCGGCACGGTTCGACCCGCCGTGGCATGAGCCCGGCGGGCGCCGCAGTGAGGCGTTTCGTCGGGGTCGACCTGGCTGCTGCCCCGGAGCGCACCGGGCTGGCCGTCCTCGTCCAGGACGAGGCGCGGGCAACCCTCACGGTGGAACGCGCGGTGCTCGGCGCCGACGACGAGGAGATCCTGGAGGCCATCGGTGCCGGCGACCGGTCCGGAGTGGACGTCCCCTTCGGCTGGCCCGAGTCCTTCATCCGGCTCGTCGCCGACCACGGTGAGGGCCGGTTGCGGCCCGTGGCGGACACCGGCCCGGCCTGGCGGCGGGGACTGGCCCTGCGGGCCACGGACGTCGCGGTGCGGGAGCTGACCGGACTGAACCCGCTGAGCGTCTCGACGGACCGCATCGCCTACCCCGCGTTGCGGTGGGCGAACCTGGCGGCCCGCCTCCGGGCCGCAGGGCACGCGGTGGGGCCCGACGGCGGCGGGCTGGCCTGCGAGGTCTACCCCGCGGCCGCGCTGCGCACCTGGGGGCTGCCGCACCGGGCCTACAAGAAGGACGCCCACCGTCCGGTCCGGGCGGCGCTGGTCGGTGCGCTGGAGGAGCTCGCCCCGTGGCTCGACCTCAATGGCTGCCGGGAGGCCTGCCTGGCACACGACGACGTCCTGGACGCGGTGCTGGCCGCCCTGGTGGCCCGTGAGGTGCACCTGGGCAGGACCCACCGGCCGCCGGCGGGACTGCGCGGCAGTGCCCGGCGCGAGGGGTGGATCCACGTTCCCCTCGGGCCGCCCACCCCGCTCTCGCCCCTCCCGGTGCCGTGACCCGGGAGTCCGGTGCCGCCTACAGGCCGTGTTCCCTGAACATCCTCAGGTCGCCGTCCTCGAACTTCTGCTCCAGGACCCGCCCGTTGGCGCGCATGGCCTCCAGGTCGTGCTGCAGGACGGACCTGCGGCTGCCGGCCACCTCGGTCCCCAGCAGCTTCAGCTGGGCGGTCCATTCCGGAGCGGCGTGGGGCTTGGCGGAGTCGGGCAGGCGCAGGAACACGTCGAGCGTGTTCGGCAGGTACTGGTAGACGATCGACTCCAGGGCCATCCGCTGTTCCGGGGCCCGCTTGACGTCCTGCCAGCGGTCGATCATCTCCCTCAGGGACACCACGATGACGCCCAGTTCCCGGTCGGCCTCCGGCGGGATCCGCCCCCTGTTGGCGCGCACGGACTGCTGGAACTCGGCCAGCCGCTCGGCCATCTCCGCGCCGGTGGCGCCGTCCACGGGGATGCCGGAGGCGTAGGTCCTGCGCTCGGACGGGGTCAGGAAGTACCCCGCTCCGTAACCGAGGAGTCCCGCGATGGCGGCGGCCAGCGGTGACGGGGAGAGGAGCATGACGACGATGAACACGGCGAGGAACGCGGCCAGGCCGACCAGGTTCGGCCGGGACGCCAGGAACGCACCGAGCCCACCGGTGGTCTCGTCACTGGTAGCCACGGCTCTCCTCGAGGTCTCGCTCGGTGCACGTCGGGGCCGGTTCCCGTGCCGCCGAGGGCGCTGCGGTCGCCGGAGCTGACCCCAGTCTATGACCCGGGTCCCCGGCCGTGGTGAACCGGCCCGGATCGCTCCGCCTACCATGGGTCCATGCCACAGACGGATCCCCGCACTCCCGTTCGTACCGCCCACAGCCTGGGGGGAGAGGACCTGCGCCGCCTGCTGGCCGAGTCCTTCGCCCCGGAACTGCTCGACCTCAGCGAGGAGGGCCGGCAGGCCTGCGCCACCGACCGCGGGCCCCGCACGGACTGGACACCGGCCGTGCCGGAGGCGGTGGTCTACGCCGAGTCCACCGACCACGTCCAGCGGCTGATGCGCCTGGCCTCCGGGCGCGGCTTCCCCGTCATCCCCCGCGGGGCCGGTACGGCGCTGTCCGGCGGTGGGCACGCCCTGCCCGGTTGCGTGGTGCTGTCCCTCGAGCGCATGGACCGCATCCTGTCGATCGATCCGGAGGACTGCTCGGCCACCGTGGAACCGGGCGTCATCAACTCCCACCTGGGGGACGCCGTCGCGCCCCACGGGCTGATGTACGCACCCGACCCGGCCAGTTACCGGATCTCGACGATCGGCGGGAACGTGGCCACCAACGCCGGGGGACTGCGCTGCGCGAAGTACGGGGTGACCCGGGACTCGGTGCTGGCGCTCGACGTCGTGCTCGCGGACGGCACGCTCATCCGGACCGGTACCGCGACGCTCAAGGGCGTGGCCGGTTACGACCTCACCGCGCTGTTCACCGGATCGGAGGGCACGCTGGGCATCATCACCGGGATCACCGTGCGGCTGCGCCCGTCCCCGGCGCGCGTGGAGACCGCCGCGGCCTGGTTCCCGGACTTCCCGACGGCGGCCGCGGGCGTCCTGGCGATCGGTGCGGCCCGCGTGCAGCCGGCGATCCTGGAGATCATGGACCGCGGGACCATGGAGGCCCTCGACGGGGCCCACGGCTCGACCCTGTGCGCGCGGGGGTCGGCCATGCTGCTGGTGCAGACCGACGGGTACGGTGCGCTCGAGGAGATGTCCGTCATCCGGGCCGAGCTCGAGGCGCTGGGCGGGACCATGACACCGGTGGGCGACGCCGAGGCGACCGGCCTGGTGGACCTGCGGCGGCACGCCCGCGGGGACGACGTGCCCACCCTGATCGCCGTCGGGGAGGACGTGGCGGTGCCGCGATCGCGACTGGTGGACTACGTGCACGGGCTGGAGCGGATGGCCGTGGACCACGCGGTGAGCCTGAAGGTCGTGGCGCACGCCGGCGACGGCAACCTGCACCCCTCGTTCTGGATCGCCGCGGACGAGGAGGGGA
>JAPFFX010000185.1 GCA_026645375.1 Citricoccus sp. WCRC_4
CTTCCGATCTGGCGGCCGCGAGCGCCGGCAGCGCGGCCGGCAGGTCGGCGAAGGCCCCGGCGGGGACCGAGGTCGTGCCGTCCGGTGCCGTCCCGGTCCCGGCGGCCTCGCGCTCGGCGCGCTTGATCCTCTCCCAGGTGCGCTCGATGTCCGCGATGGTGGCCGCGGCCAGGTCCTCCGGGTCCCGCAGCCGGCCGTCGGCGTGGAAGACGTGCGGGTTGCGGCGGATCATCTTGGCGGTGATGGCCTCGGCGGCGCCGTCCAGGTCGAAGCCCCCGGCGTCCGTGGCGATCGCGGCGTGCAGGACCACCTGGAACAGCACGTCCCCGAGCTCCAGCCGAAGCCGCTCGTAGGTGCCGTTAGCCACGGCGCCGGCTCCCCAGGCCCCCGCGGGCCCGGACTCGATCACCTCGACGGCCTCGTAGGCCTCCTCGACGAGGTACTCGGTCAGGGCGTCGTGCGTCAGCCGGCGGGTCCAGGGGCAGTGCTCCCGGAGGCGGGCGACCACCCAGACCAGCCGGTCGACGGTCTCGCTCACGCCCGGTCGTCGTCCGCGCCCAGGCCCTCGTCGCCGTCCTCGTCCACGAACGCCGCCAGGATCACCGGGCCCCCGGCGGTGGCCCCGGTGGAGATGACCTCTCCCCAGGTCTCCACGAGCAGCTCGGCCAGGGCCTCGCGCTCCTCCAGCGGCAGGAAGGCCGCCTCGGCGGCGTTGAGCTGGAAGTCCAGCAGTTCCTCCAGCGAGTAGCCGAAGACCTCGGCCAGCAGGTAGAGCTCGTCGGTGAGGGACACCCCGCTCATCAACCGGTTGTCCGGGTTGATCGTCACCCGGAAGCCCAGCTGGTGGAGCATGTCGATCGGGTGCGTGGAGACGGTCCCGCCGTAGGACTCCACGGCACCGGTCTGCAGGTTGGACGAGGGGCAGACCTCCAGGGCGATCCCCCGGTCCCGCACCCAGGCGGCCGTCTCGCCGAGGTCCACGAGCGCGGAGTCCTCGCCGACCCGCTCCCCGTTCTCGTCCACCGCGTCGAACTCGACGGTGATGTCGTCCGCGATCCGGACGCCGTGGCCCAGGCGCAGGGCCCGGCCGTTGAGCAGGGCGTCCCGGATGGAGTCCACGCCGTCCGACTCCCCCGCGTGGACGGTGACGGGGAAGTGCTGGCCGGCCAGCCAGGTGAAGGCCTCGGTGAAGCGGGCCGGCGGGAAGCCCGTCTCCGGTCCGGCGATGTCGAAGCCGACGGCCCCGGCCCGGCGGTGGCGCACGGCCAACTCGGCGATCTCCCTCGAGCGGTCGTTCTGGCGCATGGCGGTGATGAGCTGGCCGACCCGGATCGCGGCGCCGGCGTCCTCGGCGTTGGCCACGCCCTCGTCGAGTCCGGCCTGCACGGCCTCGACCGCCTGGTCCAGGGTGAGCCCGCCGGCCAGGTGCTGCTCGGGGGCCCAGCGGACCTCGGCGTACACGACGCCGTCCTCCACGAGGTCCTCGACGAACTCACGGGCCACGCGGTGCAGGTGCTCCGCGGTCTGCATCACGGCGATCGTGTGGTCGAAGGTCTCGAGGTAGCGCTCCAGGGTGCCCGAGTTCGCGGACTCCGCGAACCAGTGGGCCAGGTCGTCGGCGGTGTCGGCGGGCAGGGCGTGTCCTGCCGAGGCGGCCAGCTCGAGGATGGTCGCCGGACGCAGGCCGCCGTCCAGGTGGTCGTGGAGGCTGATCTTGGGCAGGGCCGCCAGGTCGACGTCGAGGGGAGAGGGGGCGGTGAATTCGATCGCGTCAGTCACGGGGCGAGTCTACGGGAGGCTCCGTCCGCCCCTGGCCGGCGAGCCGGGCGTACACCCGCTTGAACAGCACGTCGAGGAGCCAGCCGGCGGCGGCGGCCGCCACCAGGGCGACCAGGATCTGCAGCAGCGTGTTGTCCAGCCAGCCGGCCGTGGCCCGGGCGATGCCGATCGAATAGGCCGACCACAGCACCGCGGCGAACGTGTCCAGCACGGTGAAGCGCGTCCTCGGGTACCCGGTGGCCCCGGCCGTGTAGTTCACGGCCACCCGGCCACCGGGGATGTACCGGGCGGTGCAGATGACCAGGGCACCGTGGCCGTCCAGGGCCTTCCGGGCCGAGCCGACCGCCCGCCGGACCGAGCGGGTGCGCATCCACCGGAACCGGTCGACGCCGATCCGCCGGCCCAGCGTGTAGGCGATCTGGTCCCCGGTGACGGCCCCGAGGGCGCCGGCCAGCCAGACCCACCACAGGGACACGGTCTGCTCCTGGCCGGAGACCGAGGCCAGCGCCACCAGGACCGATTCGGACGGCACGACCGGAAAGAACCCGTCGATGGTGCACAGCAGGTAGACGGCAAGCAGCACCCACCACTGGCCGGCGGCGTGGAGGACGGCGTCCTCGATCAGCTGCAGCACTGTTCCAGCCTATCGGCGCCGGTTCCTCAGTCGATGCGGTCGATGAGCAGCGGCCGCGGCGAGAAGGACGCCGCCTCCCCCGACCCCGCGGCGGCGATGTCGAAGCCGCCGTCCAGGGCGGCCAGGGCCCGGTCGAACTGCTCCGGGGTGTCCGTCAACAGGGTCAGCAGCGGTTGCCCGGCCTGCACGGTGTCACCGGGCTTGGCGTGCATCCGCACGCCGGCACCGGCCTGGACGGGGTCCTCGCGGCGGGCGCGTCCGGCCCCGAGGCGCCACGCGGCCAGGCCCACGGCCATGGCGTCCAGTCGCGTCAGCACCCCCGACTCCGGGGCGGTGAGCACGTGGGACTGCCGGGCACGGGGCAGGGCCGCGTCCGGGTCGCCCCCCTGGGCCGCGATCATCCGCCGCCAGACGTCCATGGCCCGGCCGTCGGCCAGCGCCTCGGCCGGGTCCTCGCCGGTGACCCCGGCTCCGGCCAGCATGGCGCGGGCCAGCGCCACGGTCAGTTCCACGACGTCGGCCGGGCCGCCCCCGGCCAGGACCTCGACGGACTCCTCGACCTCGATGGCGTTGCCCGCGGTCAGTCCCAGCGGGGTGGACATGTCCGTCAGCAGCGCCGTGGTGTTGACGCCGGCGTCCCGGCCCAGGTCGACCATGGTGCGGGCCAGTTCGCGGGCCTGCGCCTCGTCCTTCATGAACGCGCCGGAGCCGCACTTGACGTCGAGGACGAGGGTGCCGGTGCCCTCGGCGATCTTCTTGGACATGATCGAGGAGGCGATCAGCGGGATCGCCTCCACCGTGCCGGTGACGTCCCGCAGGGCGTAGAGCTTCTTGTCCGCCGGGGCCAGGCCGGCGCCGGCGGCGCAGATGACGGCCCCGACCTCCTGGAGCTGGTCCATCATGGCCTGGTTGGTCAGGTCGGCACGCCAGCCGGGGATCGACTCGAGCTTGTCCAGGGTGCCTCCGGTGTGGCCGAGGCCGCGGCCGGACAGCTGGGGCACCGCCACGCCGTAGACGGCGACCAGCGGGGCCAGCGGGAGCGTGATCTTGTCCCCCACCCCTCCGGTGGAGTGCTTGTCGGCGGTCGGTTTCACGCCGCCGTCGGGCGCCCGCAGCCCGGAGAAGTCCATGCGCTCGCCCGAGGCGATCATCGCGGTGGTCCACCGGGCGATCTCCGACCGGTCCATGCCGTTGAGCAGGATGGCCATGGCCAGGGCTGACATCTGCTCGTGCGCCACCACCCCGCGGGTGTAGGCGTCCACCACCCAGTCGATCTGCTCACCGGTCAGCGCGTGACGGTCCCGCTTGGCGCGGATGACCTCGACGGCGTCGAAGGGTTCGTGGGACGTCGGGGCGGGAGACTGGTCGGTCATCGCCTCAGGATATCGCGGCACGTCAGGGGCCCGGCCCATGCCCGCCGGGCTCCTGACCGCAGCATCCCGCGCCCCGTCAGGCCTCCCCCGCCGCCTCGCGACGCGCTGGGACCGGGGCCTCGGAGGATCCGGACGGGGAGCCCGCGGTGTCGGCCACCGGCCTCCGGGCGTCCTGGTCCAGGCGCTGGTGCTGATCCTGCTCCCGGTCCGGATGCCCATGCCCGTCCTGGTGCTCGGGCTGGTCCTGGTCCTGCATCTTCCGCACCGTCGGTACCGCCAGCCACACGGCGAGCAGCATCGCGACCACGCCGGCCGTGAGCTTGCCGATGGTGAGGGGGACGACCATGTTGGGCTGGAAGTTCGCCATGAACGCCAGGTGGTCACCGAACGTGAACGCCGCGCAGACCGAGAAGGCGATGACGATGACGCGGTCCTTCGGGGGCATCACGGGGATCAGCCGGAACATGGCCAGGATGTTGGCGGCGGCCGCCAGGATGGCGGCGATCCCCTCCTTGCTGATCCCCACGCGGCCGCCCACGGCCTCGAGCGGACGGGCCAGCGTGGTCCGGATGACGTAGACCAGGGGGAACGCACCGGCCAGCATGATGCCGATGTAGCCCGCGATCTCCAGGGCCCGGAACTGGTCCTCCTCGTCCGCGATGATGGGATCGAAGCCCCAGCCGGTCCACAGCGTGGACAGCGCACCGGTGAAGTACTCGACGATGACGAGGGCGAGCACGATCTTCAGCGCGGCGTCCAGGACCCGCCCGAAGACCAGGAACGCGGCGATCATGAACCGCGTCGCGAAGCGCAGCAGCAGCGCCAGCACCACCACGAAGACGAGGATGGGCAGGAGGTTGGCCAGGACCTGTCCCCAGCCCAGGTCCATGGGGGTGTCCGCGGGTGAGGACGTGGACACCTCGCTCCTGAGGCTGGTGTTCGTCAGGATCAGGATGCTGGTCGTCACCAGCACGCCCAGGGGAATGGTCAGCACCCCGGACATGACGCCCAGCGCCAGGTACCGGTGGTGGACCCTCTGGAGCATCGCCAGCCCCACGGGGATGGAGAAGACGATGGTGGACCCGGACATGAACGCCGTGGCCGCCGCCATGATCCAGGCACCGTGGGACTCCGCCGTCACCGCGGCCAGGTTGTAGCCCCCCATGTCCCCGGCGATCAGCGCCCCGGCCGCCATCGACGGGTCGGCCCCGACGGCGTCGAAGATCCTGCCGGTGATGAACTCGACGAAGAGCGACAGGTACGGGACCGAGGCCATGATCCCGGCCACGGGCAGGAAGATCGGGCCGATCGAGTGGAGCCCCTCCTTGAATTCCTTGCCGATGCCCTTCGAGTCGTCCCGCACGGCCCCCACCGCGCCGATGACGACGAAGACCATCATGATCCAGATGACGATGTTGCCGACGAGTTCCATGACAGGGGTCCTTAGGCTCTGGAGGGGTCCGGGTGGCCGTTCACTGGAACAGCGCCCGGGTGTGATCGTTGAGGAAGACCCCGTGGGGGTCGAGTTCCCTCCGGACGGCCAGGAAGTCCGGCAGTCGGGGGAACAACCGCTCGGCACGCTCGCGGGTCAGCAGGTGGATCTTGCCCCAGTGCACCGTCGCGTCGAAGCCGTCGAGCAGGGCGTCCACTGCCTGGAGGTAGGGCCAGTAGTCGGTCCCGGGTGCCCCGGACACCGAGAGGCTGACCTTGTCCTCGGCGTGGAACGGTGAGATGAAGGCCTCGTCGCCCCGGGTCCAGCGGGTCTCGATCGGATAGTGCTGATCGGGGAAGTCCTCGACGATGAGGTCCTTCAGGGCGACCCACGCCTCCTTCGCGCGGCCCACCCCGACGTAGTACTCCAGTTCGTGGAACGGCAGCATGAACCCGCCGGGGTATATCCGGTAGGCACGGTCGCGGCGCCGACCCTCCTCGGAAGTCAGGGCCTGGCCGTCCGACTCGTCGAGGGACTCCGCCCAGTAGCGTTTGGTGTAGGCGCGGCCGACCATGTCCAGCCCTTCGGGCGTGGGCAACTCGTACAGGCCGGCGGATTCCGGGGCCTGGCACCACAGGAACGAGAAGTGCCGTGACTCGGCGGGGTTGCGGTCCCAGTTCGCCAGGAGCTCCTCCGTCGTCTCATAGGTGATCTGCTCCCGGAGGTGGTAGGCCTCCACGGCCTGCAGCTCGAGCTCCAGGATGACGCCCGCCGTGCCCACGGCGACCTGGACCGCGTGCAGCCGCTCGGGATCCGTCTCGTCGATCTCGACGATCTCCCCCTGGCCGGTCAGCAGCCGCATCCACCGGACCGTCGAGGAGAACGACCCCAGCCCGATGCCGGATCCGTGGGTCGCCGTCGACACGGCCCCGGCGATCGCCTGCTTGTCGATGTCGCCCTGGTTGGCCAGGGACAGGCCGTGTTCCCAGAGCGGATCACCGAACCTGTCGATGGTCGTCCCCCCGAGCGCACGCACGCGCCCGGTCGACGCGTCGATGCCCGTGATGCCCTGCAGGCCGGACAGGTCCAGCAGCATCCCCCCGGTCTGCACCACGGGGGTGAAGGAGTGACCGGATCCCGCCACGCGGACCCCGAGGCCCTCCTTGATGGCGTGACGGACGGCGGCCACGGCCTCTGCCTCCGTGGCCGGCCTGACGGTCAGGGCGGGCGTGCACACCTGGTTGCCGCCCCAGTTGGTCCATTGCTGCTGGTGCCGTGCGGAGGGAAGCGCCGTGCTGGTGGTCTTCATGAGTGCTCCTGGGAGGTGGAACCGTCCGGAACGGGACGGGGGTGACGGTCGGGGAACGGGTCGCCGCGTGGCGGCGGAGGGGCCGGGGAGGGCCCGGGATCAGCGCGCCACGTTCAGCGCCACGTGCTTGGTGCGGCTGAAGTCGTCCAGGGCGTAGGCGGACAGGTCGCGGCCGTAGCCGCTCCTCTTGAAGCCGCCCCAGGGCATCTCCGTCGGCAGGGCCAGGTGGGTGTTGACGTTGACGCTGCCGAAGTCGAGCGCACCCATCACGGACATCCCCGCCGCCAGGTCGCGGGTGAACACGGACGCCGTCAGCCCGTAGTCCACGTCGTTGGCGCGGGTGACGGCCTCCGCCTCGTGGTCGAACTCCTCGATCGAGACCACGGGCCCGAAGACCTCGTCCCGGGTGATGGCCGCGCCCTGGGAGACCTTCAGGACCGTCGGCTCCACCCAGTACCCGCGGGAGTCGTCCGAGCCGCCGCCCAGGAGCACCTCTGCCCCTTCCCCGACGGCCTCGGCGATCTTCTGCCGGACCCTGCCGAAGTGCCCCTGGGAGATCATCGGTCCCAGGCTGCGTGCCGACGTGGAGGCTCCCGGCTCGGCCAGGACGTACTCGGAGACCTTGCCGACCAGCAGCTCGCCGAAGGCATCCGCGATGGAGGAGTGCACCAGCACCCGGCACGCGGCGCCGCACTCCTGCCCGGAGTTCCAGTACCCGGCCTCCGCCACCGTGGTGGCGGCAAGTTCCAGGTCGGCATCCGGCAGGATCACCACGGGCGCCTTGCCGCCGAGTTCCAGGTGGACCCGCTTCAGGGTGCCCGCCGCGTTGCGCGCCACGGCGGTCCCGGCCCGCACGCTCCCGGTGAGTGCCACGAGGTCCACGCCCGGATGGCCGCTGAGCGCCTCGCCGACCCCCGGCCCGTCTCCCAGCACCACGTTCAGGACCCCGGGCGGAAGGATGTCGCTGGAGAGCTGGGCGAACCGCAGCAGGGTGAGAGGGGTGATCTCACTGGGCTTGAGGACCACGGCGTTGCCGGCCATGAGCGCGGGCGCGAGCTTCCACACGGCCATGAGCAACGGGTAGTTCCACGGGGTGATGGCGCCGACCACCCCGACCGGTTCCCGCCGGATCAGCGAGGTGACTCCCTCGACGTACTCATCCGGAGCCGGCGCGGTCGCCGTCCGGCCGGCGCCGGCCATGAAGGACAGGGTGTCCACGGCGCTGGCGACGTCGTCCTCCGCGACCTCCGCCGGCTTGCCGCAGTTCAGGGACTCGAGCGCCTGGAAGGCCTGGGCGTCGTCGGCCAGGGCGCGGGCCAGCGCGAGGAGCCGGTCGGCGCGCCGTCGCGGGGTCAGCGCCGCCCATTCCGGTTGCGCGGTACGCGCGGCTGCCACCGCCGCGTCCACGTCCGCCGCGGATCCGAGGCCGATACTCCCGATCCGGGTGCCTCGCGACGGGTCCATCACCGCGACGGAGCCACCGGCGTCACTCTGCGTGACCCGGCCCGCGATGACGTGACCGAGCTCCGGGAGCGCGATGTCCTGGGCGTTCTCGGCGCGAAGCACTGAGAGGGGGGGATGAGACATGTCGCCGACCTTCCTGGTGTGATGCATGTCACTACACTATAAACAATAGAAGTATCGGGTTACAACCCCCGATGTCCCTGCGCTCCTTCCCTCACGATGCCCCGGCGGCATCACCCCCGCCTCCGGCACCGGGGCTGCGCTCAGTCGGTCTTCCTCCACACCGACCATCCCAGGGCCTCGACCCCCGGGTCCGCACCCCTCAGCGGTTCCCGGGTGAACCCCGCTCCGCCCGGCAGGCGCGTGCCGGGGACGCACCCCGGGAGCGAACCGACGATCACCCTGCCCTCGGCATTGACCAGGGCGGCGCCCGCGCGCGGGTCCACCGCCTCCCGGCCGGAGAACAGGGCCGCCTCGAGGCCGTCCATCCTCAGGTCGGCCCCGATGACGCTCCCCCGGAAGACCGTCCCCGAGACCGGTATGCCCACGGTCACCGTGACCCGGTCGATGCCCCCCTGGTCGAGGTAGGGGCCGTAGGCGCAGAGGCGCCCGAGGGCCAGCGGTTGCCGGAACCACGGCATCCGCGTGTAGTCGTAGTAGCGCAGGGCCGCGACGTTGAAGGTGTGGGCCTTGAACCTGAGTTCCCGGGGTTCCTCACCGTCCCACCAGTTCAGCCACAGCGGCTGGTCGCGCAACAGCCCGGGCGCGAAGGCGATCCCGGCTCCACGCACCAGTTCCGCGTCCTCCTCCGCGGCCGTCCTCAGCAACTGGTCCACCACGCCCGGGCCGGACTCCCCGCTGGCCTCGGCGGGGTCGAGGCCGTCCAGGGCCGACCTCACCGCCCCCAGCCGTCGATGCAGGCCCTCGAGGCGATGGGCCATTCCCGGCACGCCCCCGTCATCGGTCGCCGCGGCCTCCGCGTAGAGCCCTGCCCGAGCGGTCATCAACGCTGAGCGCAGCGACTCTGCGTAACGATGGGTGATCTCCTGTGCGCGGGTCACGTCGGCGGCGGCGATGGCCGCGACCAGTTCCCCGCAGGTCGCGGACAGCTGCTCGCCGAACCCCGCGGCCTGGGGCCCGTGCCACGACAGGGCCTGCAGCTCGCCGGCCAGGGGCAGCGCCATCTCCATCAGGCCCTCCGAGCGCGAGGTCGAGGCGAGCTTCACGGCCAGGAGCATGTGCGCCCTGCGCACGCCCATGGGGTCGGCGGCGAGTGTCGCCCGGGCCGCCTCGCCCAACGCCTCGATCTCGTGCTCGTCGCAGGTGGCGGCCGCGCGCCGGGCGCAGGCGGCCAGGACCGTGGCGACCTGCCCGCCCAGGTCGTCGATGTCCCCCAGGGACATCGCCGTCAGCTCCTCCCGCGCCATGGTGTCGAGCTGCTGCGGGTCCGGGGTGAAGACCGTCCCCCCGTGCCGTCCCGTCCGCGTCCGCACCAGGCCTCGGGCCCGGAGCCGGTCCAGGGCCTGCCGCAGGGTCACCGGTGAGACGCCGAAGATCCTGGCCACGATGGTCTCGGACGGGAGCCGCTGGCCCTGCTGGAGCAGCCCGATGGCGATGCCGGCCGCGAGGCGGTGTTCCACCTGGTGGGACAGGGGCGCCGTGGCATCGGGGGTCTTCAGCCGACTCACCATCGACAGCACGTTCGACTCGATGCGGTCCCCGCCGCTCACCCTTGCCTCCACGGCCTCAGCGTACCGACCGGGCGCGCCCGTCCCGTCGATGCGACTCTGCCCGGGCCCGGTCCCGTCACGCCTGCGACGGGGTCGGATCAGGCACGGCGGCCACGGTGGTCCGCCATGTCCGCCGGCCCGAACGCCGAGGGAAGGACCTGGTCCATGGTCAGCTCGCCCTCGGGGCCCATCAGCAGCATGCCCGGGGCGTGGAACTCGAAGAGCAGCTGTCGGCACCGGCCACAGGGCATGAGGACCTCCCCCTCTCCGTTGACGCAGTAGAACGCCACCAGCCGTCCCCCGCCGGTCATCTGCAGCTGGGACACCAGGGAGCACTCGGCACACAGGGTCAACCCGAGCGAGGCGTTCTCGATGTTGCAGCCGGCGACGATCCGGCCGTCCTCGACCATGGCGGCCGCCCCGACGGGGAAGGAGGAGTAGGGCACGTAAGCGCGCGTCATCGCGGCCCTCGCCGCGGACTCCAGGCGCTTCCAGTCCACGCCCGAGCCGGTGCCGGTCAGTCGCGGGAGGGAAGCGGTCAGCGGGATGTCGTCCGCGAAGGCCTCGTCGAGGTTGTCGTTGTAGAACTCGGTCACGGTTACTCCTTCACGTAGGGTGTCCCGGCTGCCGCCGGACCTCGCGACCGGCCCACCAGGCCGGCCACCACCAGGATCGTCACGAGGTAGGGCAGCATCGCCATGAACTGGCTGGGCACCGGCGTGCCGAGGATGGCCAGGACGAACTGCATGTTGGTGGCGAAGCCGAACAACAGGGCGGCGAAGAACGCCCCGATGGGGTTCCACCGGCCGAAGATCACCGCGGCCAGGGCGATGAAGCCCTGCCCGGCGGTCATCTCCTTGGAGAAGGAGGAGGAGTTCACCAGCGTGAAGAACGCCCCGCCCATCCCCGCGATCGCCCCGGCCAGCAGCACGTTGACGTAGCGGGTGCGCAGGACGTTGATGCCCACCGTGTCCGCGGCCTTGGGGTGCTCGCCGACGGCCCGCACGCGCAGCCCCCACCGGGTGTGGAACAGCCCCACGTACAACGCCGCCACGATCAGGTACATCCCATAGCCGAGCACCGTCTGGTCGAAGAAGATCGGGCCGATGACCGGGATGTCCGCCAGGACCGGGATCCGGATGCTGCTGAAGTGCGGAGGGGAGTTGAACCGGGACGAGTCCGAGCTCAGCAGGGTGGAGAACAGGAAGCTCGTCAGCCCGGCCACGAGGACGTTGAGCACCACGCCCACGATCACCTGGTTGACCAGGTAGCGGATGGAGAACACCGCCAGCAGGGCCGAGACCAGCGCGCCCGCCACGACGGCGGCCAGCAGGCCGGCCCAGACCGAGCCGGTGACCGAGCCGGTCACCGCGGCGGTGAACGCGCCGGCCAGCAGCTGGCCCTCGATGGCGATGTTGACCACGCCGGCCCGTTCCGAGAGCACCCCGGCCATCGAGCCGAAGATCAGCGGGACGGCCAGGACGAAGGCACCGGCGATCAGGCCGGTCAGGAACACCGTGGTGGTGTTGGCCGCGCCGACCACCCACACCAGGAAGCCGGCCACGAACAACACCGCGAACACCGCCGAACCCCAGCCGGGGACCGTGCCCCGGCGGCGGACGGCCAGCAGCCCCCACACGGTCAGGGCGGCCAGCAGGACGGTGATGGTCCAGCCCGCGGCCACGGTCGGGACCACGATGTCCGGGATCTGGACCGCGTCGGCCTCGGTGGAGATGCGGAAGGTCGCGGACTCGCCCGAGGCGCCCAGGGCGAAGACCAGCAGGGAGATGACCGTGAGCACCGCGAAGGTGATCGGGGTGGCCCAGTGCCGGACGATCTCACGCTGCGGCTGCGGAGCGGAACCGGTGGCGGGCGAGGCGCCGGAACCGGAACCGGAGGGGACGGTGACGGTGGTGCTCATCGCTGCTCGCCGTCCTCACCGGTGGTGTCCTGCGTCGGGGATGCCGTGACTCGCCCGCCCGGTGGCGGGCCGGCGTCGGGCGTGCCCCGCTGCGCACCGGCGGGCGCCGCCGCCTCGGCCGGGGACGCGGTCTCGGCCGGAGAGGCCGGGGACGCCGCATCACCGGCGGCCACGCCCACGGCGTCACCGATGACCGCGGACTCCGCCGCGGAAGCGGTGCCGCCTGCGGTGGTCGTGGTGGCGGCCGCGGCGCCGGCCAGCGCCGGCTGGGTGACCGGGTCCGCCCCCGTGCGCGCCTGCAGGGGGTCCGGCTCCGGCAGCCGGAAGATGGTGCGCACCAGTGGCGGGGCGGCGATGAACAGCACGATCAACGACTGGATGATGAGCACGATGTCGATCGGCACGCCGGTCTCGGTCTGCATGGTCACCCCGCCCGCGCGCAGGGCACCGAACAGCAGCCCGGCGAAGAACACCCCGACCGGGTTGGACCGGCCCAGCAGGGCCACGGTGATGGCGTCGAAGCCGAAGGAGCCGGCCACGTCCGTGTTCAGGACCTTCTCGGTGCCGGAGACCTGGCTCACGCCGGCCAGGCCGGCCAGGCCGCCCGAGATGACCATCGCCACCACGTACATCCGCTTCACCGAGACGCCGGCCGTGCGGGCCGCCGCCGGGTTGGCACCCACCGCCCGCAACTGGAAGCCGATCGTCGAGCGCTGGATCAGCCACCACGCGAAGACGGTGGTGAGGACCGCGACGACGAAGCCCCAGTTGAGGCGGAAGGAGTCCCCCAGCAGCGGCGGGAACACGGCGGTGGGCTCGAGGAAGTCCGAGACCGGGTTGGTGGAGCCCTCGCGCTGCAGCACCGGGGTCTGCAGCAGGTACGCCACGAGGTACACCGCGATGTAGTTGAGCATGATGGTCAGGATGACCTCGTGGGCGCCGGTGGCGGCCTTGAGGATGCCCACGATCGAGCCCCACAGGGCACCGCCGAGGATGCCCATGATGACCACCAGCAGCAGGTGCACGCCGAAGGGCAGCTGCAGGTGCACGCCGAAGAAGGTGGCGAACACGGCGCCGATGATCATCTGTCCCTGGCCACCGATGTTGAACAGGCCGGAACGGAAGGAGATCGCGATGCCCAGCGAGATGATGATCAGCGGCGTCGAGAGGGTCAGCGACTCCATGAACGGGTAGATCATGCCCGTGAAGTCCTCGGCCCGGTAGTTGAACACCGCCCCGCGGAACAGGGCGGCGTAGGCCGCGGCCACGGCCTCCCAGGCGGCCACGAGGGTGTCCTGCGGCCGGGCGAAGAAGTACCCCAGGGCCTCCAGGACCTCCTCGTCGGTGAGGATGATCAGCACGGCGCTGATGACCAGGGACAGCACGATCGCCAGCACGGTGACCATGCCGTTGCCGGACATCATGTGTCGCAGCGCGGAGCCGCCGTCGGGGCGGCCGGCCGCCGGCCCGGACGCACCGGGCCTCGGGCCGGCCTGCGTGGTCACGGCGCTCATGCCGTCGCTCCCTTCGGGGTGGTGTCCTGCGGGCTGGCCGCGGGGTCGATGCCGGCCATCATCAGGCCGAGGTCGTCGCGCGAGGTGTCCCCCGGCACGATGCCGATGATCCGGCCGTGGTACATCACCGCGATCCGGTCGGCCAGGTCCAGGACCTCGTCCAGTTCCGTGGAGATGATCATCACCGGCGTCCCGGAGTCCCGCTCGCGGATGATGCGCTCGTGCAGGAACTCGATGGAGCCGACGTCGACCCCACGGGTCGGCTGGGAGGCGATGAACAGCTTGAGGTCGTCCACCAGTTCCCGGGCCATGACGACCTTCTGCTGGTTGCCGCCGGACAGGGTGCCGACGGGCAGGTCCACGCCCTGGGTACGGATGTCGAATTCCTGGACCCGCTTCTCGGCCAGCCGGCGGATCGCCTTCGGGTCGAGCTGGAGGCCGTTGCCGGCGGGGGGTCGGTCATAGCGGTTGAGCACGAGGTTCTCGGCCACCGTGAACGGGCCGACCAGTCCGTCGGTGGACCGGTCCTCGGGCACGTACCCGACGCCGGCCCGGATGACCTGGCGGGTCGTGCGGCCGAGCAGCTCCTCGCCGTCGAGACGGATCGAGCCCTGGGCCTTGTGCAGTCCCATGATGGCCTCGGCCAGCTCGGTCTGGCCGTTCCCCTGGACGCCGGCGACGGCGAGCACCTCGCCCTGGCGGATCCCGAAGGAGACGTCGTCCACGAGCCGGACGCCGGCCGGGCTGAGCACGGTGAGGTTCGAGACGGTGAACGTCTCCTCCCCCAGGGTCGGGGCGGACTTCTCGCGGTTCAGGACGACGTCGCGGCCGACCATCAGCGCCGCGAGCTCGGACTGGTCCGCACCGGGGTCTGCGGTGCCCACCACCCGGCCGCGGCGCAGCACGGTGATCTGAGTGGAGATCGCCTTGACCTCGCGGAGCTTGTGGGAGATGAACACGACGGCCGTGCCGCTGTCCCGCAGCTGGCGGATGATGTCCAGCAGCTCGTCGGTCTCCTGCGGGGTGAGCACGGCCGTGGGCTCGACGAGGATCAGCACCCGGGCGTCGCGGACCAGGGCCTTGATGATCTCGACGCGCTGCTGGACGCCGACCGGCAGGTCCTCGACCAGGGCGTCGGGGTCCACGTGGAAACCGAAGCGGTCGGAGATCTCGCGGATGCGGCGCCGGGTGGTCTCGAGGTCGAGGATGCCGCCGGCCCGGGTGTGCTCGTCACCCAGGGCGACGTTCTCGGCCACCGTGAAGACGGGGATCAGCATGAAGTGCTGGTGCACCATGCCGATCCCGGCGGCCATGGCCTCACCGGGGCCGCTGAACCGGACCGGGGTGCCGTCCACCAGGATCTCTCCGGCCGTGGGCTCGTAGAGCCCGAACAGCACGTTCATCAGGGTGGACTTGCCGGCGCCGTTCTCCCCGAGGAGGGAATGCACCTGTCCGGACTCCACCGTGAGGTCGATCGAGTCATTGGCCGTGAAGGCGCCGAATTTCTTGGTGATGCCGCGCAGCTCGAGTTTCACCGTGCTCCAGCCAATCTGTCCTGACGAGGACCGTTGCGTGAAGGGATGTCGGACAGGCGGCGGGGCGGCCGTGGGAGGCCGCCCCGCCTGGGCTGTCGGAACGGTATCAGGACTCGGGCGAGTAGTCCGAGCCGACCGTGATCGAGCCGTCGACGATGCCGGCCTTGATCTCCTCCAGCTCGGCCTTGAGCTCGTCGGAGACCGCGGCGTCGAGGTCGTGGAACGGGGCGAGCGCGACGCCGCCGTTCTCCAGGGTGCCGACGTAGGGCTCGGAGGAGAACTCGCCGGCCAGGTCGGCCTCGATGACGTCGTGGACCGCCTCGCCCATCAGCTTCATCACCGAGGTGAGGATGACCTCGCCCTGGTCCGTGGTCAGGTAACCGTCGGAGTCGACCCACACGACCTTGGCGTCCTTGCCCGCGGCGTTGGCCTCGGTCACCGCGTCCAGGGTGCCCAGGCCCACGGGCCCGGCCACGGGCATGATGATGTCCGCGCCCTCGTTGATGAAGTTGGTCGTGTTGGTCTTGCCGGCGGCCTGGTTCTCGAAGTCACCGGTGAACGAGCCGTTCTTGGCCTCGCGGTTCCAGCCGAGGACCTGGACGTCTGCGTCCTTCTGCTCGTTGTAGTACTCGACGCCGGCCGCGAAGCCGTCCATGAAGATCGTCACGGTGGGGATCTCCGCGCCGCCGTAGGTGGCGACCTTGCCCGTCTCGGAGACCCCTGCGGACAGGTACCCGGCCAGGAAGGCGCCCTGGGCCGTGTCGTAGATGATGCGCTGGACGTTGTCGGGGAACTCCGGGTCCGTGACGTCCACGCCCACGAAGTGGGTGTCCTCGTTCGCCGCGGCGATCGGCTTGATGGTGTCACCCAGCAGGAAGCCCACGCCGATGATGGTGTCGCAACCGGCCTGGAGCATGGAGTTGACGTTCGGGGTGAAGTCCGTGGGACTCGTGGACTCGGCCTCGCGGACGGTGATGCCGAAGTCCTCCTCGGCCGACTTCAGTCCCTCGTACGAGGACTGGTTGAAGGACCGGTCGTCGAAACCGCCCTGGTCGGACACGATGCAGCCGGTGTAGTCGGAGTTCTCGGTGCCGACCGCCGGGGTGCCGGTGCTCTCCGTACCGGTCTCGGAGCCGGCACCGGGGGTCTCCTCCTCGGGGGCCGCGCCGCAGCCGGCGAGCAGGAGGCCGGAGATGCCCAGGACGGCCGCCGGCAGGAGTGCCTTGCGGGACAGATCGGATGCAATGCCCATGATGATCCTTTGGTGCGAGTGATGAGGCGGGAGGGCAGCCGGCCTGGCCGGTGCTGCTCCGGGCCGACCGATGGCCCTCACAGTGGTGTCCGTGCCCTGGAGCGGACAGTTACCCGGAAGTTTACCCAAACTTGGGAGGAATCGTTTCAGAAATCCGGCGCCGGCGTCCGACGCTGTCACGGCCTCGCTACTGTGCACCGGCGAGGGCCCGCAGGGCCGCCGCGGTGAAGATCCGCATGCCGACCCCGATCGCCCGCTCGTCCGGGGCGTAGTCCCCCATGTGCAGGTCATACACCGGGCCGCCCGGGGTCCGGGTCCCGAGCCGGAGCATGGCCCCGGGGACCTGCTGGGTCATCCAGGCGAAATCCTCCCCACCCATCGACTGCTCGGTCAGCTGGATGGCCCGGGAGCCCAGCTCGAACCGGGCCGCGTCCTCGATCAGGTCCGTCTCGGCCTCGGTGTTGACCACCGGCGGCACCCCGCGGACGTGCTCCAGGTGCACGTCCACGCCGAAGGGGCGGGCCACCTGGTGCACGACCTCGTCCAGCAGGTCGCCGGCCGACTCCCACACGTCCGCGTCCAGGCAGCGCAGGGTCCCGGCGAGGTAACCGGTCGAGGGGATCGCGTTCGGCGCGGCCCCGGCGTTGACCTGGCCCCAGACCACCGAGACGGCCGAGCGCACGTCGATGCGCCGCATCAGCACCGCCGGGACGTTGACCGCGATCTCCGCCAGCGCGAAGACGAGGTCCTCGGTCACGTGCGGCCGGGAGGTGTGGCCGCCGCGCCCGGACAGGCTGATCTTGATCGTGTCCGAGGCCGAGGTGATGGCCCCGATGCGGGTTCCGAGGGTTCCGACGTCGAACCGGGGCTCGCAGTGGGCGGCGAGAATGCGCGGCAGGCCCTCGAGGACCCCCTGGCGGATGACCGTCAGGGATCCTCCGGGCAGCCGTTCCTCGGCCGGCTGGAAGATCACCCGGACCCGGCCGCCCAGGGCGGTCGGGTCCAGGTCCAGCCCGGAGGTGCCCGCGACGATCTCGTGCAGGGCCAGGGCAGTTCCGGCCATCACCGCGGTGTGGACGTCGTGCCCGCAGGCGTGGGCGACGCCGTCGGTCCGGGAGGCGTAGTCCAGTCCGGTGCGCTCGGTGAGCGGCAGCGCGTCGATGTCCGCCCGCAGGCCGAGCACGAGGGGGCCCTCCCCGATGTCGACGTAGGCGCCCGTCTCCTCGAGCTTCACCGGTGACAGCCCGGCATCGGACAGGACCTCCAGGATCCTGGCGGTGGTGCGGTGCTCGTCGTAGGACAGCTCAGGGTGGGCGTGCAGGTCACGCCGCAGCCCCACCGCCACCGGCTCGAGGCGGTCCACGAGTGGGGCGACCCTGGGCAGTCCGGGATCGTCGAGGACGGGCAGGGCCCCGGTGGCAGGATGGCGAGCGATCATCCCAGTGATGTTACCGCCGGGAGCCTCAGAGGACGTCGTGGTCCCCGTGCGCCTTGAGCGACTCGACGGCCTGCTTGACCGACTGGGCGTGTTCGGTGGTGGTGACCAGCAGGGCGTCCGGGGTGTCCACCACGACGATGTCCTCCACGCCGATCAGCGCGATCACCCGCTGGGTGTCGGTGACCACCACGCCGGAGGCCTTCGAGGAGTACACGCGCGGGGTCTCCCCGATCACGGTGATCCCGGAGGAGTCCCGGGCCGGGTTCAGCCGCGCGATCGCCGCGAAGTCGCCCACGTCGTCCCAGGTGAAGTGTCCCGGGATCACGGCCACGTCGCCGGCCGCGGCGGCCGGCTCGGCCACCGCGTAGTCGATCGCGGTCTTCTTCAGCGACGGCCAGACCCGGGCCATCACCTCGTCCTGTTCCGCGCTGCCCCACGCCGTGGCGATCTCGGTGAGCCCGGCGTGCAGCTCCGGCTCGTTCGCCTCCAGGTGCCGCAGCAGCAGGGACACCGGGGCCACGAACATGCCGGCGTTCCACAGGTACTCACCGGAGTCCACGTACTCACGGGCCACGTCCTCGGACGGCTTCTCCACGAAGGCGGCGACGTCCTTGGCGTTCGGCGCCCCGTCCACGTCCAGGGCCCGGCCCTGCCGAATGTAGCCGAAGCCGGTGGCCGGGTGGGTCGGGGTGATGCCGATCGTCACGATCCGCCCGGTGGCCGCCGTCGCCACGGCCTCGACCACCGCGGCCTGGAAGGCCTCCACCGGGCCGATCACCTGGTCGGCGGCGAACGATCCCATGATCGTCTCCGGGTCGCGCTGGTACAGGATGGCGGCGGCCAGCCCGATCGCGGCCGCCGAGTCCTTGGGCTCCGGTTCCAGCACCATGTCCGTCCGGTCCAGGTCCGGCAGCTGCGCCCAGACGGCATCCTGGTGCGCCTCGCCCGTGACGACCATCATCCGGTCCCCGGCCAGCGGGGCCAGCCGGTCGTAGGTGGCACGGATCAGGGTCTGTCCGGATCCGGTCAGGTCGTGCAGGAATTTCGGGGCCGCGGCACGGGACAGCGGCCACAGCCGGGTGCCCACGCCACCGGCGGGGATCACGCCGTAGAAGCGGTCCAGCCCGGGGCCGGCCACCCGGTCCCGGGCGGACGGGTCGTGCTGTTCAGAGTCAATGGTCACCCGGCCAGCATAGGTCGCCCGCCCGCCGCACCCGGTCAGCGCCGCGCACCGCGGGCCCGGCTGGTGATCCACCGCACACCCGCGTGATGACGCGTCAAAAGTCGAGACCTGCCGCGCGGGAGGGACTACTCTGTCTAGGAGGAATGCACTCGCACCGGCGTTCTCTCTGTGCGCACCGGACGTGGCACAGGCGCCCTTGCAATCCCTGGGAGGTTTTTACAGTGTCAACTGCGACATCCGCGCAGGCCCCGGCGAAGTCCGGCCGTGGGACCCTCTACCGCGGCAACGAGGGCATGTGGTCCTGGGTGATCCACCGGATCACCGGCGTGGTCATCTTCTTCTTCCTGCTGGTCCACGTGCTGGACACCTCACTGGTGAGGGTCTCGCCGGAGGCCTACAACGCGGTGCTCGGCACCTACAAGAACCCGCTGATGGCGCTCGGTGAGGTCGGCCTCGTGGGGGCCATCATGTTCCACGCCTTCAACGGGCTGCGGATCATCCTGGTCGACTTCTGGAAGGGCGGCACCAAGCACCACAAGGCGATGCTCTGGACCGTGGTGGTCCTGTGGGTCATCACCCTCGCCGCCTTCGCCATCCGTCACCTGATGCTCGCCTTCGGAGGTCACTGAGCCATGAGCGCCACCGCTGATTCCACCATTGCGGCGCCCCGTACCGGGCGCATCGACCCGAAGTACACCCGGGACCGGACCAAGTCCGGCAACTTCGAGATGCTGACCTGGCTGTTCATGCGCCTGTCCGGCATCGTCCTCGTGGTGCTGATCTTCGTGCACCTGTTCTCCAACCTGATGGTCGGCGACGGCATCAACGGGCTGGACTTCGGGTTCGTGGCCGGCAAGTGGGCCGACCCGTTCTGGCAGTTCTGGGACCTGGCCCTGCTGTGGCTGGCGATGCTGCACGGCACCAACGGTGTGCGCACCATCATCAACGACTACGCGGACAAGGACGGCACGCGCTTCTGGCTCAAGACCGTGCTGTACGCGGCCACGGCCGTCATCATCGTGCTCGGCACCCTGGTGATCTTCACCTTCGATCCGT
>JAPFFX010000194.1 GCA_026645375.1 Citricoccus sp. WCRC_4
CGGATCCACCGCGACGAGGACCGCGAAGGCCGCATCGGCACCCGCGCAGAAGCCCGCGCAGCAGGCAGGGCGGGAGGAACCCGCACCGGAACCGGCGCAGGCCGTCGCAGCCGCTGCGGACAGCGCCGGCCGGCCCGCCGACGTCGGGACGCCGCGGCGCGCGGGCCGGCTGCACCACGTGGAGATCTGGGTGCAGGACCTGGCCCGGGCCCGCCAGACGCTGGGCTGGCTGTTCCAGCAGCTCGGTTACGAGGTCAGCGGCGAATGGTCCGAGGGCACCAGTTACCAGGGCGCCGGGGAGTACCTCGTGCTGGAGTCCGGGCCGGACGTGGGCCCCGGTGGCCATGACCGCCTGCGTCCGGGGCTCAACCACCTCGCCTTCCAGGCCGGGACCCGGGCCGAGGTCGACGCGCTGGTGGAGGGCGCGGTCCAGCGGGACTTCACGGTGCTGTTCGCCGAGAAGCACCCCTTCGCCGGGGGACGCAACCACTACGCGGCCTACCTGGAGGCTCCCGGCGGTTTCGAGGTCGAGCTCGTGGCCGACGCGGGGATTGCCTGACGCACCGGGTCTCCGCGGTCCACCGTTGTCGCCGGTGACGGCCGGCGAGGGAGGCGGACGTGACGGGAGGGCCCCTGCCTCACTCGGCGGCGTCCAGCCCCCGTTGCCTCAGCAGCTCGCGCTGGTTCGGGTTGACCGAGGGCCGGAAGGGCAGCCCGACCACCTCGGCGGCCACGGGCCGGCCGGCAGTGTCCGCGTACTCCTCCGGCAGGTGTACCCAGAGCTCGGTGCCCAGGCCGGCAAGCTCCACCGGGACGTATCCCATGGCGATGTTGTGACCCAGCTCGGGTGAGTACCAGGGGGACGTGACGTAGCCGACCGGGTCGGTGTCGACGTCGGGACTGATCAGCCAGAAGTCCGGGGCGTAGTCCTCGATGGGCGCCCCGCCCAGCCGCATCCCCACGAGCTGGTGGGTGTACGGCGGGGTGCCCGCCTCGAGCTGGCGCCGGGCCTCCTCCAGGGCCGCCTTGCCCACGTACTCGCCCGCCTTGCCCCGGGGGACCTGGTAGCCGAGGTTGACCTGGAAGGGCAGGGTCTCCTGGTCCATGTCCTGGCCCCAGGACAGGATCCCGGCCGCGATCCGGCGGTGGTGCGCGGGGGCCACCACGGCCAGCTGGTGCGGTCGGCCGGCCTCGAGGACCGCGTTCCACATCGTCTCGGCGTGCAGGGTCGCGTCCTTCAGGTAGATCTCGTACCCCTTCTCCCCGCTGAACCCGGTCTGGGAGACGATCACGTCACAGCCCGCCACCTGCCCGGCGAGCAGGCCGTACGGGGGCAGCCCGGCCACGGCGTCCCCGAACAGGTCTGCCATGAGGTCCACGGACTTCGGGCCCTGGACCTGCACGGGGCAGACGTCGATCTCGCGGATGTCCACGTCATACCGGCGGCCCACGTTGACACCCTGCAGCCAGAACAGCAGGTCAGAGTCCGAGAGGCTGAACCAGAACTCGTCCTCGGCGACCCGCAGCAGGACCGGGTCGTTGAGGATCCCACCGGCCTCGTTGCACAGGATCACGTAGCGGGCGTGCATGACGGGGATCCGGGTGGCATCCCGGGTGATGACGAAGTCGACGAAGGCCTCCGCGTCCGGGCCCAGGACCCGGATCTGCCGCTCGACCGCCACGTTCCACAGGGTCACGTGGTTCACGAGGGAGTCATACTCGACCATCATGCCGCCGTCCTCCGGAGCCACGTAGCCCCGGGGGTGGTACATGCGGTTGTAGACCGAGGCCCGCCAGCAGCCGGCCTCCATGGACAGGTGCCAGTACGGGGACTTGCGGACGCGGGTGTCGATCAGCATCTGGACCGGGGTGGGCCCGGACTGGCGCAGGTTGACGGGAACGGTGCGGTCGGACTGCACCACGGTGGGGACGTTGGGATTCACGGCAGATCAGCCTCCAGCGCATCGGATGCGACCACCGTAGCGGCACACCCGGGCCGGGGAAAGGTCCCGGTCACCCCCGGCCCCGGGGGCGCGCTCAGACGGTGGAGTACCGCTCGGGCAGGGTGACCTCCAGCCGTCCCGGCCTCGACCCGGGGGTCTGCGACGCCGGGACCAGGTCCACCGTCCAGTCGTACGGTCCGGAGGCGGAACCCGCAGCCGCCACGACCTCGGCGGCCGTCTCGGGGGACCTCGCCACCCGTGGGCCGGCCAGCAGCAGTGTCCGCGCCACGAGCCCGCGGGTGTGCTTGGCGAAGTGCGAGACCACGGTGCGCTCGCCGTTGCGGACCTGGAACACGTCCACCGTCACGGTGGTCTCCGCCGGGGCCTTCCACTGCGCCGCGTACCCACCCGAGCGGCAGTCGACGACCACACCGGCGTGCGCGGCCTTCTCGTCCAACAGCGGGGTGAGCCGGGGCTTCCACCAGGAGGACATCCGGCCCATGGTCGGCAGCGTCGCGGTCACGGTCAGGCGGTGGTTGGGGATCCGGTCGCCCAGGGCCAGCACGCCGAACAGCCCGGAGAACACCAGCACCTCCTCGCGGGCCCGCCGGCGGGCGACCTCCGGGAGGGAGGCGTAGTCCAGGGCGTCGTAGAGGACCCCGGTGAAGACCTGATGGGCCGGGGCGGCGGGGGCCGTGTCCAGGACCAGGTTCGCCTCGATGTCCGACCGCTTGGCCCGGCCCACCCCCAGGACCTCGGCGGCGTCCGGCGCCGTGGACACGGCGGCCAGGGTCCCCATCACCGTGATGCGCTCACCGGCGAGGGTGGGCAGGAACAGGGAACTGAGCTCCATCGGGGCGCCGGAGCTGGGAGTGGTCTTGCCCTCGGAGGGCGGCAGCAGGATGAGCACCCGAACAGCCTAGCCACCAGGCGGGGGAGGGCCGCGGTCGCGACGTGGGGGTGGGCGTGGCGGTAGACTGGGCGGTCGGGACAGGCCGGTGGACGGTCGCAGGGCATCGCATGCGATGCCGTGAGGAACGTCCGGGCACCACAGGGCGGGATGGTGGGTAACGCCCACTCGGGGTAACCCGCAGGACAGTGCCACAGAAAGCAGACCGCCCGCACGGTGGGTGCGTGCACCCACCGTGCGGGTAAGGGTGAAACGGTGGTGTAAGAGACCACCAGCGGTCCGGGTGACCGGACCGGCTCGGTAAACCCCATCCGGTGCAAGGCCGAACAGGATGCGTTCGCAGGGCTGCCCGCCCGAGCATCCGGGTTGGCCGCTCGAGCCCGTCGGCAACGGCGGGCCTAGATGGATGGCCGTCACCGTGGCCCGGGCAACCGGCCACGGCACAGAACCCGGCGTACAGCCGGCCTGTCCCACCCACGGCGAGGGCCGGCGTCGTTCCCGGTGATGGGCAACGACGCCGGCCCTGCCGCTGCCTAGGGCTGTTCCCGGTCCTGCCGGTGCTGGGCCAGGGCAGGATCGGCGACGGGCTCGTCCTCCGGGACCGGCTTCCACCCGTCCAGGCGGTCCGGCACGCCGTCGTGGTCGGCATCGCGGGGCCGGGCCGCCTGCACGGCGATGGCCTCCGTCACGAGGCCGAACCCGCTGTCCGGGTGCTTCTCCACGGCGATGGAGACCGAGTCCTCGAGCATCTGCCGGGCGATCCTGTTCTGCAGCATCAACGGGTCACGGCTCAGGTCCTTCCAGATCGCCACGCATAGCAGCAGCATGACCAGGACGAACGGCAGGGCCGAGACGATCGTGATGTTCTTGATGCCGTTGAGTGCCTCGGCGGGCTCGTCGCCGCCGGCCAGCAGCATCGCCGCGGCCGCGCCCCCGACGGCCAGACCCCAGAAGATGATGACCTTCCGGGAGGGGTCCGTGGTGCCCCGCTCGCTCAGGGTGCCCATGACGATCGACGCCGAGTCGGCGCCGGTGACGAAGAAGATGGCGATCAGCAGCACCGTGATGCCGGTGACGATGAGCGTGAGCACCTGGTTCATCGGCAGGGCGCCGAGCATGTCGAACAGGATCAGGTCGAAGTTGATGTCCGGTGCCCCGTCCACGATGGACGCGAGCTGGGCACCCGTGTCCCCGGCCTGCTCGGCGCGCTCCTGGATGCCGATCGCGCCACCGCCGAAGATGGTGAACCACACCAGGGAGACGGCGGAGGGCACCAGCAGCACGCCCACCACGAACTGGCGGATGGTGCGCCCCCGGGAGATGCGGGCGATGAACATCCCGACGAACGGGGTCCAGGACACCCACCAGGCCCAGTAGAAGATGGTCCAGGTGCCCAGCCACTCCTGCATCGTCTGGTCACCCGAGCCGGTGCGGGAGGCCATCACCGGCAGGTCGTTGATGAAGCTGCCGACGGCGTTGGGGAGGATGTTGAGCACGAACAGCGTGGGGCCCAGTACGAAGACCAGCAGCGCCAGGAGAAGGGCCAGCACCATGTTGATGTTGGACAGCCACTGGATGCCGCGGGCGATCCCGGACACGGCGGAGGCCACGAAGGCCAGGGTGAGGATCCCGATGACCATCACCAGGATCGCGGTGGTGGCCTGCTCGATGACCCCGGCCGACTGGAGGCCGCCGCCGATCTGCATGGCCCCCAGGCCCAGGGAGCAGGCGGAACCGAACAACGTGGCCAGGATGGCCAGGATGTTGATGACCCTCCCGCCCCAGCCGCTGACCACCTTCTCCCCGAACAGCGGGGTGAACATGGAGGAGAACAGCTGGCTCCGGCCCAGGCGGAAGGTTCCGTAGGCGATCCCGAGGCCGACCACGGCGTACATGGCCCACGGGTAGATCGTCCAGTGGAACAGCGTGGTGCCCATGGCGACTCCGGCCGCCTCGGGGGTCTGTCCCTCCACGGTCCCCGGGGGCGGCGCCATGTAGAAGTACAGCGGCTCACCCACGCCGTAGAACACCAGGCCGATGCCCATGCCGGTGGCGAACATCATGGAGATCCAGGAAACCGTCCGGAACTCCGGCTTCTCCTCGTCCTGGCCGAGGTTGATGCGCCCGAAGCGGCTGAACGCCACCACGACCACGAACACGGCGAACACCGTGGCGGCGATGACGAAGAGCCAGCCGGTGTGCGTGATGGTCCAGCTCAGGGCGTCGGCGGAGAAGGCCCCGAGGGAGTCCGACCCGATGAAGCCCCACAGCACCATGGCCAGGGCGACGGTACCCGCGATGCCGAAGACCCAGGGGTCGATCCCCGTGGCGCGGTCGGTGCGGCGTGGCGGCCGCTTCCGTCTCTCCCTCAGTTCGTTGACCAGGTCTGCCGTTGACTGTGTCTCATGGCTCATGTGGCGTCTCCGGGGCCCGTGGGCCCCGGTCCTCCTCTCGAGAGTGGTGCATGCGCGCGACGTGTGGACGGTCCGCGTGTCACGGATGGTGCGATTGACTGCACCTTATCCCTTGACCAGTCCCGCGGTCAGTTGCACGGTCCTGCGAATATGGGCACGCTTCCACCGGCCTGGAGTGGCCCACCCCACAGGGTGGGCGCGCTCTCCACATGGCTACATGCGGAACCGGGGTGGTGCGGAAACACTAGACTGGGTCCGGCCGTATACCGACCGGGTACGGCAGGCCGGACGGGCCGTGACCGTCTGCACTACCGGGTGCCCACCGGCGCCCGTGAAGCGACAGCGCAGTCGCCCCCTGGAGGCAGGGGCTTGAGGGAAGGACCTAACGTGGCAGAAGAGACCACCGGAGTCGCGCAGGACCAGCGCGCCGCCTGGAACAACCGGGAGGAACTGGCCGAGAAGATGGTTCCGCTGATCGGCACGTTGTACCGGGACAACAACGTGATCACGAGCATCTACGGCCGCCAGCTCGTCCACAAGGGTGTCATCGACATCATCAAGGCCCACCGCTACGCCCGGCAGATCGACGAGTCCGTGCTGCCCGTCGAGGACACCTTCCCGATCGTCGAGGCCATGGCCGGGATGAACCTGGGCGCCGCCTCCGTGGACCTGGCCAGGCTGGCCAACAAGTACAAGGAGACCGGTGGGGACCTGCAGTCCTTCCTGGACACCGAGCTGGCCGAGGTCGCCGGCAAGGGCGGCGAGGGCCTGCACGAGCCCACCGACGTGGTCCTCTACGGCTTCGGCCGGATCGGCCGCCTGCTGGCCCGCATCATCCTCTCCCACGAGGGCGGCGGGTCCTCGCTGCGCCTGCGCGCCATCGTGGTGCGGAAGAACTCCGACAACGACCTGGTCAAGCGCGCCTCCCTGCTGCGCCGCGACTCCATCCACGGTCCCTTCGAGGGCACCATCACCGTGGACGAGGAGAACAACACCATCACCGCCAACGGCACCGTGATCCAGGTGATCTACTCCAACGACCCGGCCAGCATCGACTACACCGCGTTCGGCATCAAGGACGCGGTCGTGGTGGACAACACCGGCCGCTGGCGTGACGAGGAGGGCCTCGGCCAGCACCTGAAGTCCAAGGGCGTCGCCAAGGTCCTGCTCACCGCACCGGGCAAGGGCGATATCAAGAACATCGTCTTCGGCGTCAACACCGACGACATCACCGAGCAGGACACCATCCTCTCGGCCGCCTCCTGCACCACCAACGGCATCACCCCGGTGCTCAAGATCATCAACGACGAGTACGGCATCGACCACGGCCACGTGGAGACCGTGCACGCCTACACGAACGACCAGAACCTCACGGACAACTTCCACAAGGGTTCGCGTCGCGGCCGCGCCGCCGGCCTGAACATGGTGCTCACCGAGACCGGTGCCGCCAAGGCCGTGGCCAAGGCCCTGCCCGAGCTCAAGGGCAAGCTCTCCGGCAACGCCATCCGCGTGCCCACCCCGAACGTCTCCATGGCCATCCTGAACCTGGAACTGGAGAAGGAGACCTCCGTCGAGGAGCTCAACGCGCACCTGCGCAACGAGTCCCTGACCGGTGCGCTGCGGGCCCAGATGGACTACATCCACTCCCCGGAGATCGTCTCCTCGGACTTCGTCGGCTCCAACCGCGCCGGCATCGTCGACGGCCTGGCCACCATCGTCAACGACGGCAGGAACGCCATCGTCTACGTCTGGTACGACAATGAGTTCGGCTACTCCTGCCAGGTCGTCCGGGTCATCGAGAAGATGGCCGGGGACGCGGTGCCGGTCCTGCCCAGGGACTGACCACGGCCTGACCCGACCCCGACGGCGGTCGGCCGCCTCCCACCA
>JAPFFX010000195.1 GCA_026645375.1 Citricoccus sp. WCRC_4
GCCCGATCCGCAGCAGCTCCAGGCTCGGGCGGTACTCACGGAGGAGCGTCTCCCCGGCCTCCGGGTCGGCGATCGCCGCGAACTCCAGCACCATCGGCAGGTAGTCGGGCAGCTCACCGGACGTGTCGACGAGGAACCCGCTGGCCCGATAGGCCGCCTTGAAACGCGCGAGCACCTCGCCGCGCCGGCGGGTGTCACCGTCGGTCCAGTAGGAGAGGTACAGCGCGTGCCGCCGGGAGAGGTCGAAGACGTCGACGTACTCGCGCTCCAGCTCGCGCAACGGGGTGCGCTCGACGTGGTCGAGGAACGCGTCGAGGTCGTGGACGCGCTGCTCAGCGAGGGCGGACCGCACCAGCGGCACCCGGGCGACCAGCTCCTCGTCGGGATAGCCGAGCAGGAGTGACGCCGCCTGGCGGACGACTCGGCGCCTCATCGCGCCTCTCCCTCGTGCCGTGGCGGGAACAGCCCGGGCGGGGTGCCGTTGCCGTCCCAGTTGAGCAGGTTGACCCGGCCGCGCAGGTCCTCGTCGCCCGCAGGCTCGTCGGAGGTCTGCCGCTGCCAGAGTGCGTGGAAGGTCTCGACGGCCACCGGGACCGGACGGCCGCTCGCCTCGCCGAACGACGCCGACCCGTACATGCCGGGACCCTCGTCGTAGTCGAGGGAGCAGCCGATCTCCTCCAGGTCGTGGGCCTGCTCGACATGTGCCTTGGGGATGACGTAGCGCTCGTCGTACTTGGCGATCGCCATCAGCCGGTACATCTCCTGGACCTGGGCCCCGGTCATGCCGACGGCCCGGGCGATGGACTCGTCCGCCTCCCGGCCCAGGGTGATGTCCCGCATGTAGGAGCGCATGGCAGCGAGCCTGCGCAGCACGTCCGTGACCAGTCGCGTGTCACCGGCGGTGAACAGCTCGGCCAGGTACTCCACCGGGATCCGCAGCGACTCGATGGCCCCGAACAGGTTGTCGGCGTCCTCGCCGTCGTGGCCCTGGTCCTTGAGCAGGTCCACCACCGGGGACAGCGGCGGGACGTACCAGACCATCGGCATGGTCCGGTACTCCGGGTGCAGCGGCAGGGCCACCCGCATCTCCTTGGCCAGCTTGTACACCGGCGAGCGCCGGGCCGCGTCGAGCCAGTCCTCCGGAATGCCCTCGGCCCGCGCCGCCTCGATCACGGCCGGGTCGTGCGGGTCCATCATGAGGTCGAGCTGGGCCTCGTACAGGTCCTGCTCGTCCGGGACCGAGGCGGCCTGGGTGACCCGGTCGGCGTCGTACAGGAAGATGCCGATGTACCGCAGCCGGCCCACGCAGGTCTCCGCGCACACCGTGGGGATGCCCACCTCCACGCGGGGGTAGCAGAACGTGCACTTCTCGGCCTTGCCGGACTTGTGGTTGTAGTAGATCTTCTTGTAGGGGCAGCCGGTCACGCACTGGCGCCAGCCGCGGCAGCGGTCCTGGTCCACCAGCACGATCCCGTCCTCGGCGCGCTTGTAGATGGCCCCGGAGGGACACGAGGCCATGCAGGACGGGTTCAGGCAGTGCTCGCAGATCCGCGGCAGGTAGAACATGAAGGTCTGCTCGAACTCGAACCTGACCTTGTCCTCCGACTGTCTCCGGACCTTCTCCACGATCGGGTCCAGGTGACCGGACCCGGCGGTGCCGCCCAGGTTGTCGTCCCAGTTCGCCGACCAGGAGATCCTGGTGTCCTGCCCCGTGATCAGTGACTTCGGCCTCGCCACCGGGAAGTCGTCCCCGGCCGGGGCGTTGATGAGGTTCTCGTAGTCGTAGGTCCACGGCTCGTAGTAGTCCTTGAGCTCGGGTTGCACCGGCGAGGCGAAGATCCCGAACATCTTGGCCAGACGGCCCCCGGACTTGAGCCTGAGGTTCCCCCGCCGGTTCAGCTCCCAGCCGCCCCGCCACTTCTCCTGGTCCTCGTACCGGCGCGGATAGCCCTGGCCCGGACGGGTCTCCACGTTGTTGAACCACACGTACTCGGTGCCGGCACGGTTGGTCCAGGCCTGCTTACAGGTCACGGAGCAGGTGTGGCAGCCGATGCATTTGTCCAGTGCCATCACCATGGCGGTCTGGGCCATGATCCTCATCAGTACTGCACCTCCTGGGAGCGCTTGCGGACCACCGAGATGATGTCCCGCTGGTTGCCGGTGGGACCGAGGTAGTTGAACGCCCAGGACAGGTGCGCGTAACCGCCGATCATGTGCGTGGGCTTGACCAGGATCCGGGTCACCGAGTTGTGGATGCCGCCGCGCCGTCCCGTGGCCTCGGACTTCGGCACGTCGATGGTGCGTTCCTGGGCGTGGTGGACGTACACGACGCCCTCGGGCATCCGGTGGGAGACGATCGCCCGGCCCACGAACACGCCGTTGTTGTTGACGCATTCCACCCAGTCGTTGTCCGTCACCTCGATGAGCGCCGCGTCCTGGGCACTCATCCACACCGAGGTGCCACCGCGGGAGAGCGAGAGCATGAACAGGTTGTCCTGGTACTCCGAGTGGATGGACCACTTGTTGTGCGGGGTCAGGTAGCGCAGCGAGATGGACAGCTCCCCGCGCTCGCCCAGCTTGGGCTCGCCGAACAGCCGGTGCATGTCCAGCGGCGGCCGGTACAGCGGCAGCATCTCCCCCATGTCCTTCATCCAGTCGTGGTCCAGGAAGAAGTGCATGCGCCCGGTCAGGGTGTGGAAGGGCTTGAGCCGCTCGATGTTGACCGTGAACGGGGCGTACCGCCGCCCGCCCGTCTCCGAACCGGACCATTCCGGGGAGGTGATCACGGGCACCGGCGCGGCCTGGGTGTCCGCGAAGGTGATCCGCTTCTCCTGGCTGCCGGCCGCCAGGTCCACCAGCGGTACCCCGGTGCGCTTCTGGAGGGTCTCGAAGCCCTGCACGGCCAGCTCCCCGTTGGTGGTTCCGGAGAACATCAGGATGGCCTCGGCCATCCGCGCGTCGGTGTCCACGGCCGGGCGGCCGGCGGCGGCGCCGGAGTCGAACACCCCGTGCAGCCGGCCGAGCTGTTCGACCTGCTCGGTGACGTCGTACGTGATGTGCTTGGTCGTGAAGCCCAGCGTCTCCGCCAGCGGCCCGACCGCGGTGAACTTGTCCCCGATGGCCGTGTAGTCCCGCTCCACGACCTTCAGGTCCGGCAGGTTCCTCCCGGGCACGGCCGGCAGGTCGGTGCCCTTCCACTCGGGGACGATGCCCCCGGGCTGGGCGATCTCCCCCGGGGTGTCGTGCGTCAGCGCCGTGGCCACGACGTCCCTGCGCACCCCCAGGTGGGTCCTGGACTGGCGCGAGACCTCCTCGGCGAGCAGCCGGAACAGGTCGTAGTCTGTCCTGGCCTCCCACGGCGGGGTGATCGCCGGGGTGAAGGCGTGCACGTAGGGGTGCATGTCCGTGGAGGACAGGTCGTGCTTCTCGTACCAGGTGGCGGCCGGGAACACGACGTCCGAGAGCAGCGTGGAACTGGTCATCCGGAAGTCCGCGGAGACCAGCAGGTCCAGCTTCCCCTCGGGAGCCTCCTCGTGCCAGCGGACGTCCCGCGGCCGGGACTCGCCGTGGTCCCGGCCCAGCACGTTGTGATGGGTGCCGAGCAGGTGCTTGAGGAAGTACTCCTCCCCCTTGGCCGAGGACCCGAGCAGGTTCGAGCGCCACAGCACCAGGGTGCGCGGCCAGTTGGCCTCCGCGTCCGGGTCCTCCACCGCCATCTGCAGGGACTCGTCCTTGAGCCGGGCGGCGATCCACTCGGCCTCGGTGGCGGCCTCGCCGTTCCCGACGGCGGCCGCGGCCTGCTCCGCGACGTCCAGCGGGTTCTGGGTGAACTGGGGGTAGAACGGCATCCAGCCCAGGCGGGTGGACTGGGCGATCACGTCCGCGGTGTGCTTGCCCGCCAGGTGGCCCTCGGCCAGCGGGGACTGCAGCGAGTCCGAGGAATAGCCGTCCGAGCGGAACTGGTCCGTGTGCATGTACCAGAACGCGGTGCCGATCATGAACCGCGGCGGACGGGTCCAGTCCGAGGCGGCCGCCATGGCGGCCCAGCCGGTGATGGGCCGGGCCTTCTCCTGGCCGACGTAGTGCGCCCAGCCGCCGCCGTTGCGGCCCTGGCAGCCGCAGAGCATCAGCAGCGCCAGGATCGCCCGGTACGTGGCGTCCCCGTGGTACCACTGGCAGATGCCGGCGCCGAGGATGATCATGGACCGGCCGCCGGAGTCCTCGGCGTTCTTCGCGAACTCGCGGGCGGTACGGATGGCGGCCTCGGCGGGCACCGAGGTGATGTCCTCCTGCCAGGCCGGGGTGTAGGGGGTGTGGGGGTCCTCGTAGCCGCCGGCCCACTGGCCCGGCAGGCCGGCCCGGCCGACGCCGTACTGGGCGAGCATCAGGTCGAACACCGTGGTGACCTTCCGCCCGGCCACCTCGGTGACCGGGACCCCCCGGCGGATCACCGAGCCGGAGCCGTCCGCGTCGGTGAAGGCGGGCAGGTCCACCACGGAGGCGCCGCCGTCGTACCCCGTGGTGTCCGCCACCGACAGCGAGGGCCGCACGCCCTGCAGGTCCAGGTTCCAGCGCCCCTCGTCCCGTTCGTTGTACCGGAAGCCCACGGAACCCTGCGGCACCACCGGGGTGGCGGCGTCGCGGTCCATCAGCACGGTCTTGAACTGCGGGTCCGCCGCGTCGGCCTCGGCCCCGCCGAGGTCCGCCGCGGTGAGGAACTTGCCGGGCACCACGGTGCCGTCCGCGCGCTCGTCCAGGGTGACGAGGAAGGGCAGGTCCGTGTACTGCAGCACGTAGTCCTCGAAGAACGGCACCCGGCGGTCCACGAAGTTCTCCTTGAGCACCACGTGCCCCATGGACATCGCCAGGGCGGCGTCCGTGCCGGCCTGGGCCGGCAGCCACTCGTCGGCGAACTTCGTGTTGTCCGCGTAGTCCGGGCTGACGGAGACGACCTTGGTGCCGCGGTACCGCACCTCCGCCATCCAGTGGGCGTCCGGGGTACGGGTGACCGGGACGTTGGAGCCCCACATCATCAGGTAGGTGGCGTCCCACCAGTCACCGGACTCGGGCACGTCGGTCTGGTCGCCGAACACCTGGGGGCTGGCCACCGGGAGGTCCGCGTACCAGTCGTAGAAGCTGTTCATCACCCCGCCGATGAGGTTGATGAACCGCGCGCCGGCGGCGTGGGAGACCATGGACATGGCCGGGATGGGCGAGAAGCCGGTGCACCGGTCCGGACCGTAGGTCCTGATGGTGTGCACGTGGGCGGCCGCGGAGAGCTCGATGGCCTCCTGCCAGCTGGCCCGCACGAGACCGCCCTTGCCGCGGGCCCGCTGATAGCTGCGGCGCTTGACCGGGTCGTCGACGATGGCCTGCCAGGCCGTCACCGGATCGCCCCCGGTGGCCTTCTTGGCCTCCCGGTACATCTGCAGCAGCGTGCCGCGGACGTAGGGGTAGCGCACGCGGGTGGGCGAGTACGTGTACCAGGAGAACGCGGCCCCGCGGGGGCAGCCGCGCGGCTCGTACTCGGGACTGTCCGGGCCGACCGAGGGGTAGTCGGTCTCCTGGGCCTCCCAGGTGATGATCCCGTCCTTGACGTACACCTTCCAGGAGCAGGACCCGGTGCAGTTCACGCCGTGGGTGGAGCGGACCACCTTGTCGTGACTCCACCGGTTGCGATAGAAGGCGTCGCCGTCCCGGCCCCCCTCCCGGAAGACCGCTCGGCCGTCCTCCGTCTCGTCCCATCGGGTGAAGAACCGACCGATGTTGAGCAGTGCCTGAGTTGCCGGACCATCCATGCCGGGCTTGACCGGGGTCACCATGGGCCCACTGTAAGCATGACGAGGCCTCCGGCGGCAGACCCCAGTCCTGGGATCGTCCACCGGAGGCCTCGTGGTGGGCGGTGGTTCCCCGTTTCGTCACCTGACCGGGGGTTTCCGGACCATTCAGGCCCGTGCGCGTGCCCTAATTGCCCCCGGTCGGGCCCGCGGATCACACGGGTCCGGCGTCGCTCTCCCGGAGGCGATCCCTGCTGAGCGAGCGGCCGGTGTGCGTGCGGGAGGAGCCGACGACGTTGCCGGACTTCCAGTCCGCCCAGCCCGGGCGGTCGACCATGAAGTCCTCGATCTCGGCCGCGGAGGCCACGAGCTTCGGGTCGTGCTTGAGGTAGTGACGGGTCTCCCGGGCGACCAGACCGGACAGGACGAGCAGGCCGATGAGGTTCGGCAGTGCCATCAGGCCGTTCATGATGTCGGAGAAGTTCCACACGACGGCCAGCGGAACGGTGCAGCCGATGAAGACGACCAGCGAGAACACGACGCGGTACGGCATCACCAGTCGCTGGCCGAAGAGGCGCTCGACGTTGCGCTCGCCGTAGTAGGACCAGCCCAGGATGGTGGAGAAGGCGAACATCACCAGGCCGATGGTGACGATCCAGTGTCCCCACTGGCCCGGCAGCCCGGTGGAGAACGCCTCACCGGTCATGGTGGCGGCCGCGTCGCCACCCAGCTCCCAGGCCCCGGTGGTGATGATGACCAGTCCCGTGAAGGTCACCACGACGATGGTGTCGATGAAGGTCTGGGTCATGGACACCAGGCCCTGGCGGACCGGGTGGGTCGTCTGTGCGGCGGAGGCGGCGATCGCCGCCGTACCCAGACCGGACTCGTTGGAGAACATACCGCGGGCCACACCGTACTGGATCACGATGATCAGGGCCGAACCGGTGAACCCGCCGACGGCGGCGGTGCCGGTGAAGGCATCGGTGAAGATCAGGGCTAAGGCTGCCGGCAGGGCCGGCAGGTTGACGATCAGGATGTAGAGCGCGGCGAGCACGTAGAAGACGATCATGATCGGCACCAGCGCGGCGGTCACGCGGCCGATGGACTTGATGCCGCCGATGAGCACCAGCAGTGTCAGCGCGGTCAGGATGAT
>JAPFFX010000196.1 GCA_026645375.1 Citricoccus sp. WCRC_4
GATGGCGGCGACCGGCTTGTGCTCCTCGAAGAAACCTCGCACGAAAGACTGTACGTCCTCGTCGACACGCAGGGCGTCGGCGTTCAGCGTGCCGCCGGGCATCACGAGCCCGTCGAACTGGGCGGAGGTCACGGACCCGGCCTGGTGGTCCACGGGGAAGGAGTCACCGTGTTCCCAGTCCCCGTTCATGGCCGTAATGGACCCGGACTCCGGCGAGACGAGCACCGGCTGACCGCCGGCAGCCTTCACCGCCTCCCACGGGGAGGTCAACTCGACCTGCTCCACGCCGCGGGTGGCGAGGAAGGCGATGGTCTGTCCCTGTAGCTGCTGCTCGGTCACGTGGGTACCTCCTGCGGATCGACGATAACTGCTCCCCTACCCTAGGCACAGCACCCCGGGGACGCGGCAAGGGGTGTTCGCCGCCCGAGAAACACCCGGCACTGCGGCCCGCATTGACCGTGACGCAGGTCACGGATACTGTCGAGTCTGCTTGCCGCCAGCGCAACCCGCCGTTGACGTGGCAGCCGGCTCGCGACCGTTCACGGGCCGCCCGGCAGCAGACCGAGGGGACTGACACCATGGCCAGCATTCTCGACCGAGAGGCCATCGTCGCGCCTCGCACGTTCAACCGGTGGCTCATCCCGGCCGCGGCCCTGGCGATCCACCTGTGCATCGGCCAGGTCTACGCCTTCAGCGTCTTCAAGGTCCCCATGATGGGGCACTTCGAGGTCGGAGAGGTGGCCGTCGGCTGGATCTTCTCGGTCGCGATCGCCATGCTCGGACTCTCGGCCGCGTTCGGCGGGACGTGGGTGGAGCATTCCGGGCCGCGCAAGTCGATGGTCGTGGCGGGCTCCTTCTGGGTCGCCGGGTTCCTCATCTCCACAGTCGGCATCTCCACGGGCCAGCTGTGGCTGGTCTACCTCGGCTACGGCGTGATCGGCGGCATCGGCCTGGGCATCGGCTACATCTCCCCGGTCTCCACACTCATGAAGTGGTTTCCGGACCGGCCCGGGCTGGCCACCGGACTGGCCATCATGGGCTTCGGCGGCGGCGCCCTGATCGCCAGTCCGCTCTCGAACGCCCTGATGTCCTTCTACGGTGGCGGCAACGAGCCGGAGCAGCTCCAGGACGGGCTGGTGCAGACCTTCCTCACCCTGGGCATCGTCTACGCCGTCGTCATCTCGCTGGGAGCCATCGTCATCCGGGTCCCGCATCCGGAGTGGAAGCCCACCGGATGGGACCCCGCCACGGCGCAGAGCAAGCCCATGCAGACCAAGGGCAACGTCGCCGCTGACACCGCCATCAAGACCTGGCAGTTCTGGATGCTGTGGATCGTCCTGTTCTGCAACGTCACGGCCGGCATCGGCATCCTCGAGAACGCCGCCCCCATGATCCAGGACTACTTCGACTGGATCACCCCGGCGGCCGCCGCGGGCTTCGTCGGGATCCTCTCGCTGGCCAACATGGCCGGGCGGTTCGTCTGGTCCACCACCTCGGACTACATCGGCCGGAAGAACATCTACATGGTCTACCTGGGGGTGGGGCTGGCCATGTACCTGGTCATCGCCCTGATGGGCGGGGCGAACCTGGTGGTGTTCGTCCTGGCCACCATGGTCATCCTGTCCTTCTACGGCGGCGGGTTCTCCACGGTCCCTGCCTACCTCAAGGACATGTTCGGGGTCTACCAGGTCGGGGCCATCCACGGCCGGCTGCTCACGGCGTGGTCGGCGGCGGGCATCGCCGGTCCCCTGATCGTCAATAGCGTCCTGGAGTCCCAGGCGGACGCGGGCAGGACCGGGGCGGACCTCTACACCGTCTCGCTGTACATCATGGTCGGCCTGCTGGCCGTGGGCTTCATCGCCAACCTGCTGGTCCGCCCGGTCAGCAAACACCACCACGTCCCGGCCAAGAAGGTCCGCCAGAAGGAGCACACCCCGTGAGCAACGCAGCCGACCGGACCCACCCCGCCGCCCCTGCCGGTGAATCCGGCACGGCCTCGGCCGGCGGGGGCTACCGGATGCTCGCCCTCGTCCTAGCCCTCATCGTCACCGCGGCCCTGGTCTACGGGCTGATCCAGACCGCGTTCCGGGCCGCGGCCCTGTTCACCGGCTGATCCCGGCCGGAACACACCCGGCCGCACCCCCGCCCGCCGGGTTCAGCTCTCCGCCAGCCGCCGCTTCTCCAGGGTCACGTCGAAGTCCGCGGGCGGCCACTGCAGTTCCAGCGACTCCAGGGCGGTGATCAACAGCTCCTGGACGGCGATCCGGGAGTACCACTTGCGGTTGGCCGGGACGATGAACCAGGGGGCGTGGTCCGCGTCCGTCTCCTCGATCGCGACCCGGTAGGCGTCCATGTACTCGTCCCAGTGGGCGCGCTCGTCCACGTCACCGGGCGTGTACTTCCAGAACTTGTCCGGACGGTCCAGCCGCTCGGCCAGGCGGTCCTGCTGCTCCTCCTTGGTGATGTGCAGCATGACCTTGACGATCCGGGTGTTCCGCTCCGCCAGTTCCCGCTCGAACCGCCGGATCTCCTCGTACCGCCGCTCGATCGTGCGCACCGACGTCATCTGCCGCACGCGGTGGATAAGCACGTCCTCGTAGTGGGACCGGTCGAAGACGGCCACGAAACCGGGTTCGGGGAGGTGCTTGCGGACCCGCCACAGGAAGTGGTGGCCCTTCTCCTCCTCGGTGGGCGCCTTGAAGGCAGCGGTCTCCACGCCCTGGGGATCCATCGCCCCTGCGACGTTGCGCATGATCCCGCCCTTGCCGGCGGTGTCCATGGCCTGGACCACCAGCAGCACGGAGGCACCCTTGCCGTTGCCGGACACCCCGTTGGCGTAGAGCAGTTCCTGCAGTTGCGAGAGCCGTTCGGCACGGATGGCCAGCGTGGCCTCGCCCTCGGCCCTGCCGCCCAGGTACCCCGGCTTGGAGTCGGGATGGATGTCCGCGGGTCCCTGGATGACCCCGTCGCGGGTCCGGGCGCGCAACAGCTCCCAGGGCGCCTCCTCGAAGTCCATCACGTGCTTCTTAGCGCTCACGGTACTCCTCCAGGAAGTCGGCGATGCGTTCGATGGCGATCTCCAGGTCCCGGACGTTGGGCAGCGTGACCAGCCGGAAGTGGTCCGTGTCCGGGTAGTTGAAGGCGCGGCCGTGGGAGACGAGGATCTTCTGGGCCCGCAGCAGCTCGATGACGAACTGCTCGTCGTCCTCGATCTCGTAGACCTCCGGGTCCAGCCGCGGGAACAGGTACAACGCCCCGTGGGCGGGCTGCACGGTGACGCCGGGGATCTCGGCCAGCAGTCGCTGGGCGGTGTTGCGCTGCTCGAGCAACCGTCCGCCGGGCAGGATCAGGTCGTTGATGGACTGGTAGCCGCCGAGGGCGGTCTGGATGGCGTGCTGGCCCGGGACGTTGGCGCACATCCGCATGTTGGACAGCAGGGTGAGCCCCTCGATGAAGTCCGTGGCGCGGTGCTTCGGCCCGGAGATCGCCACCCAGCCGGCCCGGTACCCGGCCACGCGGTAGGCCTTGGACAGCCCGGAGAACGTCAGCGTGAGCACGTCGTCGGACAGTCCGGCGGCGTTGATGTGCCGGGCTCCGTCGTAGAGGATCTTCTCGTAGATCTCGTCGCTCATCAGCACCAGGTTGTGCTTGCGGGCGATCTCCACGATCCCGGAGAGCACCTGGCGGGAGTACACCGCCCCGGTGGGGTTGTTCGGGTTGATGATGACGATCGCCTTGGTCCGGTCGGTGATCCTGGACTCGATGTCCTCGAGGTCCGGGGCCCAGCCCTCCTCCTCCACGCAGCGGTAGTGCACGGCACGCCCGCCGGACAGCGTGGTGGCGCCGGTCCAGAGCGGGTAGTCCGGGGCGGGGATGAGCACCTCGTCACCGTCGTCGACCAGGGCCTGCAGCACCATGGAGATCAGTTCGGAGACGCCGTTGCCGATGAAGATGTCCTCCACCTCGATGCCCATGATCCCGCGGGACTGGTAGTACTGGCTGACCGCGGTCCGGGCGGAGTAGATGCCCTGGGAGTCGGAGTAGCCCTGCGCGTGCGGCAGGTGGGAGACCATGTCCTTGAGGATGGCGTCCGGGGCCTCGAAGCCGAAGGGGGCGGGGTTGCCGATGTTCAGCTTCATGATGCGGTGGCCGGCCGCCTCCATGCGCTGGGCTTCCTCGAGGATCGGCCCACGCACGTCGTAACGCACGTTCAGGAGCTTGGAGGACTGCTTGATCTGACCGGTCCGTGTCTTTGCCATGCCCACCATCCTCCCACCGCAGGGCGTGACTTGGCGCGCATCACCCACCGGGGACACGGGAATCCGGCCCCTAGAACCAGCGTTCCGGGGCCTGTTCCAGGCCGGCCGACACCAACCAGTACTGGGCGGCCTCATCGGGCGGCAGGGCGTCCGGTCCGGCGGACAGCCGTTGCAGCTCGGCCAGTTGCTCCCCGCTCAGTTGCCCGGCGAGCTCGTCCAGCGCACCGGTCGCGGTCCCGGGCACGTCCTGCGGATCGGCCACGAGCAGGACCCGGCCCTCGGGCAGGATCCGCTGGGGGTCGGCCAGGGGCACCAGGGCGTGGTCGGCGATCGCGGGATCGGTGCCGTAGAGCATGGCGACGTCGGCCCGTCCCGTCACCAGGTCGACGGCCGGCCCGTCCTCGCCCGGCGCGACCCACTCGTCCGGTTCGCAACCGGCCAGGACCTCGAGCCGACGGGTCTTCAGGATCCTGGAGGCCTCGGGGGTGAAGACCATCCGGTCGCACAGGCCGTTGAGGTCACCCAGCTCCTCCATCGAGTACAGGCCGGCCGTGGCCGTCGTGGTCACGGCCTGCAGCCGCAACGTCCCGGCGGACTCCCCGATGATCTCGGTGCCCTCGGGCAGGTGGTCCACCACCATGGCCGTGGTCCCCGCGGCGTCGGCGGCCGGGGCGCCGCCCGGCAGCGGCGTGGGGGTGCCGGTGGCGGTCGGATGACCGGTCGGGGAGGCCGGCGCCGGGTCCGTGGGGGTTGCCGTGCGGGTGGGTGACGCCGTGCCCGGGGACGCGGCACCGGTCGCCGGGGAGGCGCCAGTGGTGGGCGACGCCGACGCCGTCGGTGACGGGGACGGCGTCGGGACCGGGCCGGCCAGGGCCGCGGGGGCGACCTCGGAGGCCATGGCGAGCGAGTCGATGATCGCGACCTGACGGGATCCGGCGGCGCCCCAGGGCACGGTCGAGGGCTCGCCCATGACGGCGTCGACGCCGCGGTTCTGCAGGTGCCGGACCGCGACGCGGGCCAGGAGCTGTTCCTCGGGCCGGGTTCCCCCGACCACCGTCACCGGCCCCGCCGTCGAGGAGGCGGTGGCGCCCGGGCCGCCCGGGCCGGAGTCCGCGGGGGTGCACCCGGCCAGGGCCACGGTGAGGGCGAGGCCGGCGGCGGCCAGGCCCGGTGCGGCGCGCCTCACCGGCTCACCCCGGCCAGCTCGAGGGCACGGTGCACGTGCGGGGACGTCCGGTGCCGGTGCAGCTCGTCCAGCGGGAGCCACGCGGCGTCGACGGAGGACCCCCCGACCTCGGCGCGCAGCCGGCCGGAGACGATCTCGGCCCGGTACAGGACCTGGACCGCCAGCAGTGACCGCCGCGTGGCGTGGGTCCGGTGCTCCGGGTCGATGGTGCGGCTGATGACACCGAGCAGGCCGTCGAGGCGGGCCGTGTACCCGGTCTCCTCCTCGATCTCGCGCAGGCAGGCCTGCTCGGGCTGCTCCCCCAGCTCGATCCTGCCGCCGGGCAGCGTCCAGATCGCCTCACGCGGCCCCTGCCACAGGCTCAGCAACAGGGTGCCGTCCTGGACGATCACGCCGTAGGCGCCCGCCCTGGTGTCGAAATCCATGGACTCAAGTCTAGGAGGCCGCGGGCATCGACCCCGCCCGGGCCCCGTGTCTCTGGAATACTGGGTGGGCTGTGCATGCGTACCACTGGAGTCGAGAGAAGGGAGGACGGGCCGTGAGCGAGGAGACCACCCCCACCCCGGGCCTGCCCGAGGACCTGGCGCCGCGGCTGAGCGCCGTGCTGGCCCGGCGCTCGCTGACCAACTCCCAGGACGACCCGGAGACGGCCCGCGGCTGGCTGGACGCCTCCTACGAGGCCGCCTACGCCGAGGACCTGGCCCTGGCCGGCCGTGCGGCCCGCGCCGGTCTGCAGGCCCGCGGCGGCCGGGACCCGTTCAACCGGGCCGGACTGCTGCGCGCGCTGGCCTCGGTGGCGGAGATGCAGGGCGACCATGCCGCGGCCACGCGGTACATCGCGGAACGCTCCCAGCTGCTGGTGGACGCCGGTTATCCCCACCAGGCGCGGATGGAGTCCGAGCTGGGCGCCATGCTGCTGCGCGAACCGGAGTCCTTCGAGGCCACCGTGCTGGAGGGCGTGCTGGAGGCCGAGCGCGCCCGGTCCGCGCGGTCCGTGGACACCGTCCTGCCGGACGTCCTGGTGGCCCTGGCCGTGCGCAACGTGGAGGACGGGCGGCTGGATCCGGCGGTGGACCTGCTGGAGGAATGCCTCGACATCCTGGACGCACGGGTGGGCGCCGGCATCGCCGTGGCCCCGGAGTCCCTGTCCTCGACCCGGATGTTCCTGGCCCACGTCCACCTGATGTCCCACGAGCCCGAGAGCGCGGCCGAGGTCGCGGACGACGTGCTGGCCGGCAAGGCCAACCGCGCGGTCCGTGCGGCCATGTGGATGCTCAAGGCGGTGGTCGCCCACGAGCTCGGTGACGCGGCCCAGGCGGCGGCCGATGCGCTGCGCGCAGTGGAACTGCACGCCGCCGCCGGGGTCCGGAAGGGCGCGGCGTCGGCAGCCGCGCTGCTGGCGGGCCTGGCGCACGACGCCGGCGACCAGCAGTCCTCGATCCTCGCCTGGAAGGTGGCGGTCGCCCAGGCCGAGCAGGGCGAGGTGCCGGAGGCCTCGGACCTCACCCTGGCCCTGGGGCACCAGTTGCTCGAGGCCGAGGAGCATGCGCTGGCCGAGCGCGTCCTGGCGGGACTGGTCCGCCGCGAGGAGGCCGCCCGACGGCTGCCCGGGCTGGCCCGGGCGCTCGTGGACCTGGGCCACGCCGCCCGTCACCAGGGGCGTCCGGATGAGGCGCTGGAGCACTGGGACCGCGCCTCGAGCCTGTTCCAGGAGGCCGGGTCCGTGGCCGAGGCCGCACGGATGTGCCTGGCGGCCGGTGCCCTGCTGAACCGGCAGGAGCGCGCCGAGGACGCCGCGGAGCGGTTCTCCCGGGCCGTCGAGCTGGCCCGCCGGGTCGAGGACGACGACGACCCGGCCGTGCTGCCCCAGGCCCTGCACGCCCTCGGCCACGTACTCTGCGAGCTGGGCCAGGAGCGGGGGGTGGCCCTGCTGGACGAGGCGATCGCCCTCGCCCAGGACTCCTCCGCGGCCTGGCACGAGGCCGACTTCACGGACACCCGCGCCCGCGGGCTGTGGGCCCTGCGCCAGGGCCCGGCAGCGGTGTCCTCGGCGCTGACGGCAGCGGACCTGTTCGCCGCCTCCCAGGACACCACCGCGGCCTCCAACGCCGAACTGTTCGCCGCCTACGTGCTCCTGGAGCAGGAGCGGGCCGAGGAGGCGGCCTCCCTGTTCCGGATGATCACGGAGCAGCAGGACACGGCCCGGTACCTGCGGATGGCCGCCTGGCTGGGACTGGCGCAGTCCCTGGACCTGGCCGGTGACGAGGAGGGTGCCACGCTGGCCCGCCTCCGCGCGGACGCCGCCTCCTCGGAGCAGGACCCGGACCCGCAGGCGGAACAGGATGGGGACGCGGAGCCGGATGCGGATTCGGATGCGGACTCTGATGCGGATCTGGACCTGGCCCTGGACCTGGCTCTTGATCTGGATGCCGAGGAGGCCGTGGACGCGGCCCGGGATCCGGATGCGGGGCAGGACCTGAATGCCGGACAGGACCTGGACGCCGGACAGGACCCGGATCCGGAAGCGGACCAGGACGGCGAGGCCCCGTCCGGTTGACCCCGCCGGGCCGCCCCTGCCCGACCCCGGTCCGACCCCGGTCCGCCGGATGCTCATCGTCGCCTCATCCACCGGGGCCGCTCTCTCATCTTCGGCTCATCCGGTTGGGGAAGGATCATGGCCATGAAGAACGCGGGCAGAGGATTGAAGGCCGCCGTCGTCCTGATGGTGATCGCGGTCGTGGCAG